>CABRIC010000009.1 GCA_902470905.1 uncultured Collinsella sp.
CGAGGCCGAGCGCAAAATGGATTCTAAAAAACACCTTGCCAAATAGGAGCGTCAGGACGCAAAGAGGCTCCGCAGCGCGAAGCGCGATGCGGAGCCTCTTTGCATGTCCGAGGACGTTCCGGAGAGAAACCCCGTCACGCCCCCGGATCCCCGGTGGGAGTTCTAGACCTTGTCGGCCTTAGTACATACCGCCGCCCTGCTGACCAGCGGTAGCAGCAGCGATTGCGTCCTCAAGCTGAGTGTTCTTGGGGACATCGGAGACGGTAGCCTCGGTGATGAGGATCAGGCTGGCGACGGAAGCAGCGTTCTGCAGGGTGACGCGGCTGACCTTGACGGGGTCGAGGACGCCCATCTCGATCATGTCGCCCCACTCGCCGTTGGCAGAGTTGAGACCCTGGCCGGCAGGCAGCTCGGCAACCTTGTCGACCACGACAGCGCCCTCAAAACCAGCGTTCTTGGCGATGGTAGCGACCGGAGCGGTCAGAGCCTTCTTGACGATGTCGACACCGATCTTCTCCTCGGGGTCGTCGAGCTCAACGGCGTCGAGCGCAGGAGCAGCGTCCATGAAGGCGACGCCGCCACCGGCGACAATGCCCTCCTCGACAGCAGCGCGGGTTGCCTGCAGGGCGTCCTCGACGCGGTGCTTGATCTCCTTGAGCTCGGACTCGGTAGCAGCGCCGACCTTGATGACGGCAACGCCACCGGAGAGCTTGGCCAGGCGCTCCTGGAGCTTCTCGCGGTCGAAGTCAGAGGTGGTGTTCTCCATCTCACCCTTGATCTGAGCGATACGAGCGTCGATGGCCTCCTTGGAGCCAGCGCCACCGACGACGACGGTGTTGTCCTTGGAGATGGTGACGGACTTAGCGGTACCGAGCATATCGGCGGTGATGTCAGCGACCTTCACGCCCAGCTCGTCCAGGGCAGCCTGGCCACCGGTGAGGACGGCGATGTCCTCGAGGATGCGCTTGCGGCGATCGCCGTAGCCCGGGGCCTTGACGGCGCAGACGTTGAGGGCGCCACGGATCTTGTTGAGGACCAGGGTCGGCAGAGCCTCGCCGTCGATGTCCTCAGCGATGATGAGCAGGCCACGGCCAGCGCGCTGGACAGCCTCGAGAACGGGCATGATGTCCTGAACGCTGGAGATCTTCTGGTCGGTGATGAGGATGTACGGATCCTTCATCACGGCCTCCATGCGGTCGTTGTCCGTGACGAAGTAAGCGGAGACATAGCCCTTATCAAACTGCATGCCCTCGACGGTGTCGATGGTGATGTCGAACGTCTGGGAATCCTCGACGGTGATGACGCCGTCCTTGCCCACGACCTCCATGGCCTCGGCGATCTTCTCGCCGACCTCGGGGTCACCGGCGGAGATGGTACCGACGGAAGCGATCTGCTCCTTGGTCTCGACCGGCTTGGCCTGCTTCTTCATCTCGGCGACGGCGGCGTTGACGGCCTTATCGATGCCGCGACGGATGGCCAGCGGGTTGGCGCCAGCGGCGACGTTACGCAGGCCGTCGTTGACGATGGCCTGGGCGAGCAGGGTTGCGGTGGTGGTGCCGTCACCCACGGTGTCGTTGGTCTTGGTGGCGACCTCCTTCACCAGCTGAGCGCCCATGTTCTCGATGTTGTCCTCGAGCTCGATCTCCTTGGCGACAGAAACGCCGTCGTTGGTGATGGTCGGAGCACCGAACGTGCGCTGCAGGGCGACATAGCGGCCCTTGGGGCCCATGGTGACGGTAACGGCGTCGGCCAAAGTGTTGACGCCCTTGGCGAGCTTAGCGCGGGCATCGGTGTTGAACGTAATGTTCTTTGCCATGGTGAGTAATCCTCCAAAAGAAATGTGACTCGCGTCGCCGCTTCCGAGTCCTATGCGACGATCGTGTTCAAAGACGAATCAGAGATTCTGACGAGACTAGGCCTCGACGACAGCGTAGATGTCGTCGGCGCGCATCAGCAGATACTTCTCGCCGTCGACCTTGACCTCGTTGCCACCGAACTTACCGTAGATGACAACGTCGCCAACCTTGACGTCCATGGGGATGCGCTCACCCTTGTCGTTGACCTTGCCGGCGCCCACGGCAACGATGGTGCCGCGCTGCGGCTTCTCCTGGGCGTTGCTGGCGATATACAGACCAGAAGCGGTCTTCTGCTCGGCCTCGTCGGGCTTGACCAGAACACGATCTGCAAGCGGCTTCAAAGACGACATGCTTGTCTCCTCCTTTTTGGGCCGCGTGGTTATGCCACGCGAATTAACCCTTTTTGTTTGCGTACGCGTTGAATGGTACCCACGAATGGCGGGTTATACAACACGGAGTCAAAAAATCTTATTTTTTGGCACTTAGATTTTCTGAATGCCGGGGGATAACTTAGCAGTGGCTCCCGGGGCGGACCGGAGGGCATGAAGTTTGCTGCTCTACAGTCCTGCGCAAGACGGAAAGCACATTAAGTGCTTTCCTTTGCGTGCGGAACTCGCGACAAACTTCATGCCCTCCGGTCCGCCCCGGGAGCCAGGTTAACTAATTCGGGCCCGGCATTCAGAAAAGTCAGTGCAGCAAAATGGCGATGCGGATAGCGACATGGGCATGGTTTTCGCTGCGCGCACGGGTCCCCTGGGGAGCGCCGTGCATTTTTGGGAGTATTCAGCAAGCCAGGACGGCTGCATACACGCCGGACACACCATATTGGTCCCAAGGACGCCTTCGACCAGCGATTTGAGTCGGCAGGCAAACCCCGCCAGGACAAAAAGGCATGCTTCGCGCCGCGCCGGACCCCAAAATGACGTCAATCTCCGCAACGTTACTTAGCCGCAGCGGCACCGGCAGAGCTCGCGGTGCTGAATACTCCGTTTTTTGCACGGCACGGGCGGGGGTACATCAGGATCAGGAAGGACATCCCAGCCTTTTTATGCAATCTGTAATGGGAAGTATGCAAAACACCAAGAGACAGCATTGCTGATGTCCAAATTGAGCGCACGAGGCAGCAGCACCTCAACCCCGCGCCCAAATCCAACAGAGCGGGGACGCTCCTAACGAACCCCCATCGGCAAACAAATGCGGCTCGAGCGCCATCCCAAAATAGACTGCCCGAGCCGCGCTTAACGGTGCGGTATGAACGTCAGCGCTCGTAAATCAAGTTGCCTGCCAGGTAGGTGGCCTGAACCTTGGTGGCCTGGAGCTCTTGGGGGTCGATGGTGAGCGGGTTTTGGTCCAGGACTACCAGGTCGGCATACTTGCCGGGCTCCAAGCTGCCGAGGTTTTGCTCGTCGCCTGCCGCGTAGGCGCTGCCCAGGGTGTAGTTGCGCAGAGCTGTAGCCGCGTCGATACGCTCGCTCGGTAACCAGCCGCCCTCGGGCCAGTGGCTTTTGGGATCCTGGCGCGTGATAGCCGTGTAGAGCACGTTCATGCTGGTAACAGCTGTGATGGGGCTATCGGTGCCGAAGGCTTGGCGGATGCCGCGCTGCTTATAGGTCGCAAACGGCCACATGATGCGGCTGCGTTCCAGGCCCAGATCGCGCTCGGGGCCGCCCGGGTCGAGTGTAATGTGACAGGGCTGGCTCGAGGCAACGACGTTAAGCTTGCGTAGACGATCGATGTCCTCGGGCAAGAGGTTCTCCAGGTGCTCGAGCGTGTTATGGCCGTGCTGGGGCAGGCCGTACAGGTCGGCGGCCTCCTCGAAGATATCCAGCGCGGCATGAATCGCACCGTCGCCGATGACGTGGATGCGCACGGTGTGACCGCGCTCCGCGGCCGCCAGAACCAGTTTGCGCATGCGCTCAGCCGGAACCGTCAGACGGCCCTGATCGCCCGGGAAGCGCGGGTTGGTATAGGGCTCGGTGAGATAGGCCGTGTGTTCGCTCGACACACCGTCGAAGAACTGCTTAAAGCCTGGCGCCGAGAGCAGCGCGTTGTTCGCGTAACGTGCCTGCAGCTCTTCCAGGCGCGACTGGTCATCCAGCAGCGTGGGGAACAGATGGGCTCGGATGCCCAACTTGCCGGCTGCCTGCAGCTTGTCATAGACGTCGTCGCGGATAAAATCGCAGCCCGGCATGGGCATGAGCGACATATCGCATATCGAGGTGATGCCCTGCTCGGCCATCCGCCTCATTTGATCGGCGTAAGCGCTTGCGATGCGATCCTCGCCCAGCCACTCAAGGCAGCGCGGTAGCAGCTGCATGGCAGCCGCCTCGTGAGCAATACCCGTGAGCTCGCCGTTTGCGTCCTTGTCGTAGCTACCGCCCGCTGGTGGCTCGCTGTCGCGCGTGACGCCGAGTGCATCGAGTGCGCGGCTGTTGAGCCACAGCGTGTGCCCGTCGCCCGAATACATAGCGCAGGGACGATCGGGGAATGCCGCATCGAGCGACGCCTTGGTAGGATGCTCGGGCGGGTCCCAACGGTAGTCGCGCCAGCCCTGCGTCACAACCCAAGCGTCGTCGGGCAGGTCCTGGGAAAACTCGAGCGCATGTTGCACCAGCGCCGCCTCGGACGTGCCCGTATCCATAAGCATGTACGGCGAGGAACCGACCGAGGTATGGAAGAAGTGCAGATGAGCGTCATGGAAACCGGGGCAGACAAACTGCTCGCCGTAGTCGATAACCGGCGTGGCGGCAGGCGCGGCGGCAATCACGTCATCGGGCGCACCGACTGCGACGATACGGTCGCCTGCGATGGCAATCGCCAGCTCGCGGGCGGTATCGATGCCGTCTTGCGCGGTAAAGACGTTCTTGGAGCGGATAATCCGATCGATATGTTGCATGGGCATCCCCATCTCTGGCAGGAAATTCAACACCCCCGAGTGTACTCCCCCGCCCTTGTAACAAAACCCCAAGCGGCAAACGGCAACTTTACCAGCCCTAGCGGCAGGTGGCATACTGAAGAGAGCCTGTACGATTTTGCGATCAACCCAGCAAGGAGCAAATCGACCATGACGAAGACCAAGGCACAGCAGATTATGGCGGCGACCGAGGCTCGCGCGGCTGACGACGTCACCGCGGCCATCCAAGATATCGCTACCGAGTTTGAACCATATATCATCAAACAGCGCCGGCACTTCCATAAGCACCCGGAGCTGAGCCTCGCCGAGGAGCGCACGACCTCCGACATCGCCAACCAGCTCGACGCCATGAATATCCCCTACGAGCGTCCCCTTAAGACGGGCCTGGTGGCAACGCTTCGCGGTACCGCGCCGGATGCCTACCACGAGGACGGCACGCCGCGCCGCCGCATCCTGCTGCGCGCCGACATCGACGCCCTACCCGTCACCGAGCAGACCGGCGAGGAGTTCGCCAGCGTCAACGCGGGCTGCATGCACGCCTGCGGTCACGACTGCCATATCGCCATGATGCTCGGCACGCTGCAGATCCTGCGCCATATGACCGACGACATCCACGGCGAAATCCGCATCGTCTTCCAGCCCAGCGAGGAAAACGGCCAGGGCGCCAAACTCATGATCGGCACGGGCGTGCTCGACGGCGTCGATGGCGCCTACGCCGCGCATATCTGGAGCGAGGTTGACGCCGGCACCGTGAGCTGCGAGCCCGGTCCGCGCATGGCCAATACCGACTGGTTCCGCATCGATGTCCGCGGCACCTCGTGCCATGGCGCCATGCCCCAGCGCGGCCACGACGCCGTCATGGTTGCCGCCGAGATCGTCAACGCCCTGCAAACCATCGTTTCGCGCGAAATCAGCCCCTACGAGCCGGCCGTCATCACCGTCGGCGAGCTGCACGGCGGCACCGCGCGCAACGTTATCGCCGGCACGGCCTACCTCGCCGGCACAGTGCGCACCTACGGCGATTCGACCCACGAGGAAATGCCGGAGCTCATGCGCCGCATCGTGGAGCATACCGCGGCAGCTCTGGGCGCCGAGGCAGAGCTCACCGACTACACCATCGCCAACTACAAGGTCGAAAACGACGCCGCCTCGAGCGAGCGCTGCCGTCAGGCTGTAATCAAGTGCCTGGGCCCCACCGGCCAAGGCCATTATCGCGGCACGCTTTCGGGCGAGGATTTTTCGGAGTACCTGCGTCGCGTACCGGGCGTGCTCGCCTTTGTAGGTACGCGCAACCCCAAGATTGGCGCCACGTACGCCCAACATTCCTGCTTCTACAAGATCGACGAGACCGTGCTGGCAAAGGGCTCCATGGTGGCCGCCCAGTATGCTATCGACTTTTTGGCCGAGCCCACGCAAGAGGAGCTCGACGGCCCCGCGATTACCGCGGTCGCCGAAACCAACCCCGATCTGGCCGCCAAGTTGCGCTCTGCCAAGGCGACGACCGCCGAGGCTCGCGACGCCATCCATGATGCCCGAACGGCTCGCCATGCCGCGATCAAGGGCATCCACGACGCACGCGCTGCTGCACGCCGCGAGGAGAAGCACGACGAGTAGTCGTCACACCCATCCATAACAGCCTGGCTAAAGCAGAGCGGGGGCGGACGTATCGAAACGTCCGCCCCCGCTCATTCTTCAAGCGCTATTTCTACCATTTCTACCCCGTCCCCAAATAGCAGGCGGCGTGGCTACTCGTCCTGAGGCTCCTCGTCGGAGCTTGGCTCGGACGCCGGCTCAGGTGCAGGTGCCGGCTCAGGCTCAGGCTCAGGTGCAGGCTCGGACTCAGATGCCGTCTCAGGCTCGGGCGCCGGCTCAGGCTCGGTCGCGGGAGCGGGTGCAGGTGCCGGCGAAGCATCCGGAGCACCGTAACCCGAAGGGGTGGACTTCTTCTCGAAGGGCAACACAAAAGTCAGGACGTCGTCCTTATCCTCATCGGCCCACTCGCTTGCATAGCGTGCGGCCCAATAGCCAACGGCACGGTGCTTGAGCATCTTGCCAAAGACCGTAAGAAATACGGTGACGAAAGCGACCAGCACCAAGAACAGCGCGAGCGTGACGCCACCGCCGGTAACAATTGCCTCAATACCCGTAGGACGATAGTAGTAGCTATACATACCGACAGAGGCAATGGCGCCAAAGACGACCGTCAAGATCCATGTGACAACGTTGGCGACCAGGCCCGTCAAAAACTCGGGAAGGAACGAAGCACAGAACAGCTTGGTCTTGTTGTGCTTAAACGCCGCCCAGACCTTATCGAGCGAAAACGCGCTCTCGACACGCCCGGTCACCGCAAAGTGCATCACGGCGATGTCGGCGAACATCTTAAAGAAGACACCCAGAATCGCCGAGGCAATTAGCGCCAGGACAAGCAGGCCAAGCGAGCCAAACAGCGCAGCCTCGAGCGCATAAGAGCCGTAATAAGAATACGAGCCCGCAGCGCCAATTACCACGCCCTCCACCAGCGAAAGCACTACACCGATAACGGGAATGGCAGCGATAACCTCGAGCACGACCGAAATAACGCTCGAAAAGACTCCGAGACCAAACGACGTGGAACGCATCAGCGGACGATCCATGCCGTCATCGATCTTAAGCGACAGATCGCGACCCCACTCGATGCCAAAGCCGGAACCGCACACGCTCGCAATGCAAGCTGCCAAAAAGCCGATGGCAGCCGCAATGCCGCCAATAACGGGAATAAACAACACGAGCACCGACACAACGCAAATCAGCGCCGGCAAAAACGCGATTTGGCATACACGCTGAAGCACACCCGGAGTCTTGGTCATATCTTGGAACGCCTGAGCCACACAGCCCTTTGGCGCATTCGCCACGGGCGGTTGCGGAACAAACTGCTGGGGCTGAGGCTGTCCCTGGGGAGCGGGGCCAGCGGCACCGGCATTAGGAGCACCACACACGCCGCAGAACTTGTCGTTATCGCCCATGGGGGCGCCACACTGCGAGCAGAACATAGAATCATCCCTTCGTATCTTGAACAAATCACTTGGATCGCAAACGATGTCTTTAGCATCATTATTGCCCAATGTGGGGTCAAATACTCAAAGATGACCGATTTGCAAGATACACGGCGCCAGCAGGCGGTTCGTTGAATACGTCTGTGCTAGTTCGTTCCGCGGAAGCCCTTGCCGACAATCTCGGAGCTGTCGACGATCGTGATAAAGGCACCCGGATCGACCTCGCGCGCATAACGGCGCAGCTGCACGGCCTCGCGACGGCTCAGCACGCTCATGATCACCGTCACGCACTTGCCCGAGAAGGCACCGTAGCCGCGACTGATGGTCGCCGTACGGTTGAGATGCTTGACGATAAACTCTTCGACCTTAAGGGGCTCGGAGCAAATGACCGTGCAGACTTTGCGCAGGTGAATGCTCTCAATGGCTTTGTCGACCACAAGCGTCTTGGCAAACAGGCCGAGCACACAATACAGACCGACACGCGGGCCATACAAAAAGGCCGCGATGGCCACGATGCCGATATCGACCAACAGCAGTGCGCGACCAATCTCGAGCGTGGTGCGGCGTTTGAGGATCATAGCGAGAATGTCCGTGCCGCCCGTCGAGGCGCCAATATCAAAGACAATGGCGCTGCCGAACGCCGGCAGGATCACGGCAAAGCACAGGTCAAGCCACATATCGCCCGTCATCGAGACATCAGTCGGGATAAAGAGCTCAAAAAGCGAAACATAGGCGGACAGCGCAAACGAGGCGAAGACGCTCCACAGGATTGCCTTGCGCTCCAAAAAGATAAAGCCCAAAACGACGAGAACCGCGTTGATAATCCACATAAAGACGCCGACGGGCAGGGTCGGGAACAGCGTGGACAGAATGACCGACACGCCCGAGGTGCCGCCAAAAGCAAAGTGATTAGGGGTTTTAAACGCGACGATGGCAAAGGCCGTGAGGATCAGGCCCAAATTGAGCTCGGCAAAAAAGCGCGGAAAGCCCGGCTCCTGGCTGCGCTTTTGACCGGCACGCTCGCCGCGCTCGATATCGGTGCGATCAACCACGCGCTCCATCGGCACCACGGGAGGACGATGCATCTCCTCGGCAGCACGCGATGCCGCCTCTGCCGCGGCGGCCTCAATCGCCCATGCCTTGCTTTCTGTTTCGTGCTCGTCGGCCATTACGGCAACCCCTCGTTAACAATTTGGAAACAATGCGCCCATTAGGGTAACGCGGAACGCGACGATTGCAACCCCTAGTTAGACGAGCGGTATGCCTACATCGGGGGGCATACAAATAACGGCCGGCCACGCTTTTGCTTGCGCGGTCGACCGTTTAACGTTTTCGCAGATAAAACCTGCCAAAACAAACTTGTCCCTTTTTGGAAGGTTACTCGTGCTGGCTGGTGCGGTGCTCGTACTCCTCGGGGGTGATGACGTCCTCGATGCGCAGGTTGACGCCCGCCACCTCAAGGCCGGTCATCGCGGCAAGGCGCTCGGTGACACGCGCCTTGACATCGTCGAAGATCGCGGGCGCATAGACGCCGTACTCGATAATGACGGAGATGTTGACGACCACACGATTGTCATCGGTGACCTCGACCGTCACGCCCTTGGTCAGATTCTCAGCACCAAACTGCTCCTGCACAAAGTGCATGAGGTTACCCTTCATGCCCAGAACGTGCGGAACCTCGCGGGTGGCCATGGCAACAATCTTCTCGATCACACCGTTGGAATAGGTCAGCGAGTCCTCGGACTCGTCCGCTTCCTCGTCGTCCTCATCCGCATCGGACTCGGCCTCGACGAGCGCCTTGTCCTCGAGCGTCACATCCTCGGATTCGGCGACGACCGCCTCGTTCTCCTCGAGCTCGGTATCGGCTACATCGACCTTCGTATTAAAAGCCATGGTTCCTCCTTATGCCTGCCGCAGATGCGACAGTCGAATACATATTAGCGGCCGCTAAACAGACGGCCGAAGAAGTTGACGATCCCGTTCTCGCCGTCGCGAATTTGGCCGATCACAGCGCCGATCAGCACGAAGAATGCAATGACGAGCGTGTCCCACAGGCCCAACGTGAGCACCAACACAGCGAGGATAAAGCCAGCGACGGCGCCGAGCGTGGTGTTGGGATGACGCACAGCATAGCTCCAGATGGCAGCGCCCGTACCCTTGATGAGACCCATAGCCTCGTCAAAATCCGCGGCTGCCGCGTCTTGTAACTCGGTTGCCTCTGCTTTGGACTCAACGGGTTCGCTCGCCGGTGTGGCGCTCTGGTCAATCGTCAGGCGCGGAGTGCGAACGGTCTTATCTTGATTGGTATCACTCACCGGAAACCTCCACGGTCTGGACGGTAGTCTTGGACGGCAAAAAACGAACGCGTGCGGTCGTGCCCGACGTGCCGAGCATGGTGTCGCAGGCCTCCTCGATACGTTGCTGCATCGCGGCTGCAAGGGAGGCCACGTCCCGGTCGTCGAGCGCGATAGCCTCGACCTTAAATCGGACGTGCGAATCGTCGGGGCCTTGGACGCGGGCCTCGACATGCTCGACCATCACGCGGTCGTCGCGCTCGGCAGCAGCCCTGGCACACGAAGAAAGCGCCGCAAGGGTAACCTCGATATTGCGCTCCCCCGCCGGATGCACGCAGGACGGCTCGCGACGAGCAAACATCAGGCGAAAGAAGCTTACCAGCACGCCGATCGCCACAACTCCGCCGCATGCCGTCACGACAATGCGCGGCATGGGGTCGCGCATCAGCAGCATAAAGCGATACGTATACGGCCCCCAAAACTGGCAGACCAACGTACCCAGCGCCACGATGGCGGCGGCAAGATACACAATCGCTAGGGCTCGTTTGAGTACGCGCACGTGGCGCTCCCTTCAAATCTCGGCTCTCGAAATGCAAAACGGTTCGCATCATTATAAAAGAGCCGGGTCCGGTGCCCTACGCACGCGGATCCGGCTCATCTATTCCACGAGGCTTGCATGCTCGCTTCATTATGCCCAGATATGCACGGCTTAACCCGTGCGGGCGCTACTCCTCCTCGAGGGCAGCGATGACCTCGTCGGTCATGTCCATGGTGCTGTAAACATCCTGGACGTCGTCGAGCTCCTCAAGACGGTCGATGAGGCGCTGAACCTTCTTGGCGTCGGCGCCGGAGACCTCGGTCGGGGTGGTCGGGACCATGGTGGTCTCGGAGCCCTTGACCTGGACGCCCTGCTCCTCGAGCGCCTTGGAGACAGCCATGACCTCGTTGGCAGTAGTCCAGACGATCCACTCCTCGCCGGCGTCCTCGTAGTCCTCGCCGCCGGCCTCGGCGATGGCCATCATGAACTCATCCTCGTCACCGGCAGCACCGTTGGCGATCATGGTCTCCTTCTTGGCGTTCTCGTCCAGGATCTCTTTGGCGACGACGATCTGGCCCTTGCGCTCAAACTGGAAGGCGACGGAGCCGGAGGTGCCCAGGTTGCCACCAGCGTGGGAGAAGGCGGAACGGACATCAGCGGCGGTACGGTTGCGGTTGTCGGTCAGGCAGTCGACGTAGACGGCGACACCGGCGGGACCGTAGCCCTCGTACACGATGTTCTCGTAGACGGCAGCGTCGGCACCCGAACCAAAAGCCTTGTCGATAGCGGACTTGATCTTGTCCTTAGGCATGGACTGAGCCTTGGCCTTGGCAACGGCAGCGGCGAGGCTGGCGTTGTTCTCGGGCAGCGGGTCGCCGCCGAGACGGGCAGCAACGGTGATGTTGCGGCTGAGCTTGGAGAAGAGGGCGGAACGCTTGGCGTCCTGCGCGCCCTTACGATGCTTGGTTGTGGCCCACTTAGAGTGTCCGGACATACGTGTCTCCTATCGGTTTCGACCTAAAGCCCAGCGCAGATGCTCGGGCAATATAAACAAACGTCGTTATGATATACCTACTGGCCTGCGAGATAAACCCCAAAATGAAGGCGGCGTGATGATGCCACCCTTTGGTGCAAAGCAACCTGACCCCTTTGCACCAAATTAGGACCAGAGGAGATCGCTGCGGGTGATGGTGGCGCCGATGGCGAAGGGCATGCAGGCGATGACCGGATACAGGTAGCGCATATAAGTCGAGCCGTTGCACGGGCCAATCAGGCACACGGCGAGTACGCCCAACAGCGGTATCCAGATGGCCAGCGCACGCCATGAATGACGACGCAGCAGGTAGACCACCACGGCGATCATGATCCACACATAGGTGGCCGAGCTCATGGTGAGCGAGATAAACGGGATGCGTTGTACTGCCACGCGATACAGGTTGATCAGGTGGTCGCACCAGCGCACAACCTTGCTATCGACCGGATGGAAGTCAAAGTACTTGAGGTTATCGGGCTTCGCCATGATCTCGGCACTGCGCGCCGTGCTGTAGACCCATGCGTCGCGAGCGCTCGGATAAAAATACCCATAGTAGTTATTGATGAGCGCCGAGATATAGCACCCGGGGTCCTTTTTGAACATCTGAGCCCACACCTCAAAATAGGCCTTGATGTCCTCCTGCGAGGCGTACTCGTTAAAGCAATTTTTGACGGCGTCCGACTTATCCGGGTTGTAACGGCGGCCCAAGTTCTCGTACTTGAGTACGCGATCGATCACGGCACGCTCTTCGTCGGTCACCGAACCGTCGCAAGGAGCCTCCACGATGGTGCCGTCCTCCTTAACCGTAGGGTTGACGCCCGAGTTGAGGCCGTCGTGCTTTTGGACGAAACGAGCCGTCTGCTGGAACGGAATCGAGAGGATTTCGCGCTTGGAACTAGGCGTGATATCGTGCGCCGGCATAAAGACCTTGGTGAAGTACATATTGGAGGCAAGACAGAGCGCGAGCACCGCGAGGACGCCGACCCAGCGGAAGCGCGGCGTGGCGCCCGAAGTCGCAGCACCAGTCTGCCTGGCTGCACGATGAGCCACATGCGCGTCCCATGCGCAAAACGCCGCCGCGATTACGCATGCCGCCAGGGGAAACACCAGGCCGCCGTTGCGCAGGAACGTGGAACCCATGGCGCCCAGAGCGAGCAGCAGCCAGTCATGGCGCGCAAAGAGCACGGGCCTCTGTTCGCCCGCACGCTCGGCATTGGCATCGCGACGGGGCAGGCCGCAGGCCACGAGCTTGACGGTCTGCACCAACAGCACCAAAAACGCGTCGGCAAACAGCACATCTTTGGTAAGCAGAGCCGCGTAGTTGGAGAACATGGGCATAAACACAAAGAACAGCAAGATCACGCCGCGGACCGGCAGGCTCACGCCCAGCTTGCGCAGCGACGAGATGGAATAGGCCATGCAGGCGGCCGTAATAACGAACTGAGCGCAGGTGTAGATGGCAAGACCCGCGTTGGCGCTGTTGAACAGTGAAAGCCCCAGCTGGACGCACGAACCGATGATAGCCGTGTGCACCACGGGGTGATGTCCGTTGAGCAACACATTGGGATTGAGCAGACGCAGGTAGTCACTCGTGCCGTTGGGGTAGTTGAACCACTGGCGAATCTGCGCACCCGTATCTCCCATAAAAAGGCCAGGTAGCGAAGCGATGAGCGTGGGCGCCCAGGCGATCATAAGAACCAGGAAGGGCCCGGCAAAGGGATGGACCGAGAGCACGGCGTGAGCCACAAGCCATACGCGGCCAAAGTGCGCTTCGGAAAACGGAATGCGGCGCGTGCTCAGCCAATCTAGACACTCAAAGGCGAGGTAGAAGGCAACGACCGCCAAGAGCATCCAGCCCGCACCGCCTATCCAGGCGCAGATGATGCGGGCCTTGTCGCCGAGCACGATCTCGGCCGAATCGGTGAGGTCGTAGCTGCGGCCAAACACCATGCAGACGGCAAAGAACAGCGACGGAAGGGTCACCGAGGGACGCCAAGCGTCGCCGCGGCCAAAGAACACGTAGCGAAACGGCAGCGTGAGCAGGCAGGCAAGCGCAAGCAGCATGACCGCGTCGGTATGGCCGGCAAACGAGAGGAGTACCTCGTAGCACACGTACAGCATGCCCGAGGCTTTGGGGTCAATCGCCAAGACTGCGTTGCTCGACACCGGGGCAGGATCGATGGAAAACGCCGTGGTCGCCAACAGCGCGAGCAAAAATGCGATGAGCGTCTGCTTGGCGGGGTAGCGCTTAAACCAGACGATGCGGGCAGCGTCGCGCGCAGCCGTTGTGGAGAGGTCGGAATCCTTCACAGTCCGAAAGCCTTTCTAGAAACCTGCCAAAAAGGGACAGGTTTATTTTGGCAGGTTTTATCTGGGGAAACGTTACGGTTCTGTCATCGTTGCCCAGCGAACCACCACAAAGGTGCCTGTTCACTTTTTGGTGGTTAAGCGTCTAGGTAGACGCGCTGGGGCTGGTTGCGGCGACGAGCAAAGATGATGAGCGCCAGGCCCGCGATTACGAGCGGCAGGCTCAGCAGCTGGCCCATGGTGATGACGCCTCCCAGCAGATAACCCAGCTGCGCATCGGGCACACGCACAAACTCAATCAAAAAGCGAACGATGCCGTAGCCCATCACAAAGACGCCCATAAACGTGCCTTGGGGCAGTAGCGGCTTTTTGCGGCTGAGCACCTGCAGAATGCAAAAGAGCACAATACCCTCGAGGAATGCCTCGTAGAGCTGGGAGGGATGACGCGGCATATCGCCCGCAGTCCCGCCAAAGACCACGCCCCATGGCAGATCGGTCGGCTTGCCCCACAGCTCTCCGTTGACAAAGTTGGCACAACGGCCCAGGCACAAGGCCAGCGGCGCGCCTATGACGGCAAGGTCGGCGATGGTCCATGCATCGAGCTTATACATGCGGCACACAATGATGCCGCCGATAATGCCGCCCACCAAACCGCCATGGAAGCTCATGCCTCCCTCGTTGGTGGCAAAGATTTCGAGCGGGTGGGTCCAATAGTAGCCATCACCGTAAAAGACGACGTAGAACAGGCGCGCACCGATAATGAGGCCAAAGACCACGCCGACCACGACACTCGTAAGGTCGTCAATCGTGATGTTAAAGCCCCAGCGACGCTGCGTGCGGTACATGACGACCGCCGTGAGCAGGGCGCCGACCACATAGGCCAGACCATACCAGTAAATCGTGATGGGCCCCGCCGAGATCGCGACAGGATCAAGCATATGGTAGAAGTCGTTGAGCATGTCGACCCTCCTACTCCCTACATACTAAATGCGGCCGCGGGCCTTGCGCTCGCAGCCGCATATTTGGGCGTAACGTCTATGCGGAGTATACCGTCCGCAGCTTTCGCATCTTAGAACGGCGCGTACTCGTCGTACAGGTCATCGGTCTCGCCGGAGGCATTGACCTGCTCGACACGCGTAACGCCGGGCACGTGCTCCTTGAGGATACGCTCGATGCCCATGGAAAGCGTCAGGGCGCTCATGGGACAACCGGCACAGGCGCCCTGAAGCTCCAGCTTGACGACGCCCTCGTCATCAACGCCTATATACTCCATGTCGCCGCCGTCGGCCTGCAGGTTGGGGCGAATCTCTTCAAGAACCTTCTTAAGCAGCTCTTCGTTAACAGCCACAGGGGCTCCTTTCTCACAATAACGCGGGCGCGCCCGCGGACAGAGCTATGTTACTACAGCCGTGTACCCGCTCACGAGCCGTCCATGCGCGCAGACGCGACTTTCACGAGTAGTCAATTTGGGACGGGGCTCTTTTGGCTGCCTTTTGTTGCCAGCTGGCGTTGCCACGCGCTACTGCTGAGCCCGCCCCTCGGTGCCGATGTGAACATCGACGATAACCTGGCGGTAGCTGATGCCACAGGAGTCGAGGATGCGGCGGCTGATGCGTCCGTCATCGGTGTCGGCGTACTTGTTGTCCAGGTAGACGACCTCGCCCACGCCCACCTGAGCCAAAATCTTGGCGCAGTCGTGGCACGGGAACAGCGTGACGTAGACCGTGGAACCCTCGAGGTCCTTGAGCGAGCCACGGTAGTTGAGCACGGCGTTGGCCTCGGCATGGACCACGTAGTTGTGCTTGTCCTGCAGCGGGTCGTCGCTCGTACCCCACGGGAAAAAGTCGTCGTTGAGCGCCGAGGGTGTACCGTTGTAGCCCACCGAAAGGATGCGGTGGTTGGTGTTGGCGATGCACGCACCCACCTGCGTGTTGGGGTCCTTGCTGCGGCGCTGCGCGGCGATGGCCACGCTCATAAAGAACTCGTCCCAGCTAATGACGTCCAGGCGCTTGCCTGACGAAGTTTGATGAAGATCGTCCGACATGACAGACACCTCCGTAATCGCAATAGTTTGACCCATTGTAGCAGGTGAAAGGTGGAGGCGTTTGTCCCACCGGCGCCCTCACTTTTACACGCGGCGGGGCTTTTGGTTGATGCGGTAGAGCTCGGCCAGTCCCCGCAACGTCAGCGCGTCGTCGACCGTCAGACTGTGACCGACCAGCGACGCGAGTGCCTCGGCATCGTCGCCGGTAATGACGATGGGCACGTTGCCTTCCCCCGCGGCCTTGGTCGCGCGCATCTCGGCGAGCACCATGTCGAGCATGCCGTCGATGCGGGCTACCTCGCCCAAGACCACGCCCGAGCGCATGGCCTCGCGCGTGTTGCGGCCGATCACATGCGTGGGCGCCGAAGGCTCGACCTGCGGCAGACGCGCCGCAGCGGCCGAGAGCGAGCGGGCGCCGAGCGCCAGACCCGGCGCGATGACGCCGCCCACAAAGGTTCCGTGCGCGTCGATGACCTCGATATTGGTCGTCGTGCCCAGGTCGATCACAATGCACGGCGAGCCGTAGACGGCGCGGGCCGCCACGGCATCGGCGATGCGGTCGGGGCCGATCTCGGCCGGGTCATCGTAATGCACGGGTATGCCGGTCTTAAGTCCCGGCCCCACGGTGAGCACGCGCCCCGTGCAGGTACGGGAAAGCGCTGCCTTCCACGGGCGCTCGAGCGCCGGGACCACGCAGCTCAGCACAGCAGCCGCGGGCACAAGCGCACCCGGCATGCCCGCATCGGCCGCCAGTGCGGCCATGACCTGCACGAGACGCATGCGCGCCTCGTCTGCTGTGATGCTCGACGGCGTGGTGATCTCGCACGTCGCAAGCGGACATTCCTGCGCCGCGGCCGAATCCTCTGCAAACAGGCCAAAGCGAATGAACGTGTTGCCCACGTCGACCGTCAATATATATGCGCACCCATTAAGCATCGTCGGCGCTCCTTTCGTCTGCCCAGCAGTATATCGCCTACCTAAACCAGTCATCCCAAAATGACTAGCTTGCGGCTATACTGGTGCGCGGTCGTTTGCGAGCTCACGCGGCGGCCCTTGGTAACCCGACTTCCCGCGCCGTATCCGTAACGGCGCTCCCGGGGGAAGCGGATATACGCAAAGGAGTTTTATATGAGCAATCCCTCGAACCGCGCTTCGATGCGCGGGCAACTCACGCTGCGCGGCGTCGTCATCGGCGTCCTTGGCTGCGTGATCATCACGGCAAGCTCGGCCTATACCGCCCTCAAGATGGGCGCCCTCCCCTGGCCGATCATTTTCGCTGCCGTCATCTCGCTGTTCTTCCTGAAGCTCATGGGCAACGCCAGCCTCAACGAGGCCAACGTTACCCACACCATCATGTCCGCGGGCGCCATGGTCGCCGGCGGCCTGGCGTTTACCATCCCGGGCGCCTGGATGCTGGGCTATGCCGACCAGATCAGCTGGCTCGACATGTTTATCGTGGCGCTCGCCGGCACCATCTTGGGCCTTCTGGCGACAGCGCTCATCCACCGTCACTTTATCGTGGACGCCGCGCTGGAGTTCCCCACCGGCAACGCCGCGGCTCAGACCCTGCGTGCGACCGAGGCCGGCGGCAAGACCGGCAAGCAGCTCTTTGGCTCCATGGCCATCGCCGGCATCTACAGCGTGCTGCGCGACGCCCTGGGCGTGGTGCCCAGCATGCTTTGCACGCTCAATATCCCCGGCGTGACCTTTGCCATCTACAACTCGCCCATGTTGCTGTCCATCGGCTTTTTGGTGGGCTTCGCCCCCGTCGCGTTCTGGTTTGCCGGCGCGCTTCTGGGCAACTTTGGCATCATCGTCGGCGGCACCGCTGCCGGTCTGTTCGATGTCGTAACCGCGCAGGGCATCGTCAAGTCCCTGGGCATGGGTCTTATGATGGGCTTTGGCGTCGCCGTCGTCCTTAAGGACATCCTGCCGCAGGTCGCCGGCATCGTCCGTGGCCTCGCCGCCGACAGCTCCACCGACACCGACGAGCAGTCACTCATCTCGGGCTCCCTTAAGCTCGACGCCGGCATCATCGGCCTGGGCACCGCAGCCATCGCTGTGATCGTTGCCATCGCGCTCGACCTTGGTCCCGTCCCGGCCGTCATCGTCACGCTGTTCACCTTTGTCACCACCATCATGAGCGCCCAGAGCTGCGGTCAGACGGGTATCGACCCCATGGAGATCTTTGGCCTCATCGTCATGCTCATCGTGGCGGCCTTTGCACAGATCGCCCAGGTCAAGCTGTTCTTTATCGCCGGCATCGTGGCCGTGGCGTGCGGCCTTGCGGGCGACGTCATGAACGACTTTAAGGCCGGCGCCGTGCTGGGCACCAACCCGCGCGCACAGTGGGTTGGCCAGGCCATCGGCGGCATCGTGGGCGCCCTGGTCGCCGCCGCCGTCATGGTCGCGCTCGTCACCGCCTATGGTCCGGACGCCTTCGGCCCCGACAAGAGCTTCGTTGCCGCGCAGGCAAGCGTGGTCGCCACCATGGTCTCGGGCATCCCGAGCGTGCCGTGGTTCGCAGGCGGCTTTATCGCCGGCATCGTCATGTACTGGCTCGGCATTCCGGCCATGATGATCGGCCTGGGCGTGTACCTGCCGTTCTACATGTCGCTCACGGCATTCCTGGGCTCCTGCGTCAAACTCGCCTACGACAAGTGGTCCGCCCACCGCGACGCCACCGCTGGTCTTTCTGACGAGGAGAGGGCTGCCAAGGACGCCGCCTTCCAGGAACAGGGTCTGGTCGTTGCCAGCGGCCTGCTCGGCGGCGAGTCCATCGTCGGCGTTATCCTGGCGTTTGTCTCCGTGGGCTTAAGCCTGCTGGGCTAAGCTGAGCAGCTGCTCGACAGCAACCATATTGCCTACGGCTTGCCCGGCCGGTAGCTTTCACGGCTGCTGACCGGGCTTTTTGATATCGAAACAAAGAAAGGCCGGCGCGCTGCGTTTAACAGCGCGCCGGCCTTATCGTTTGGCTAACGAGACGGTCCCGTTATGAATTGAAGTTCGTTGCAGAAACTACGCTCGAAACGCTACATCTGCTTGCGACGACGATCGCTCAGCGTCACACCAGCGGCCACGAGGGTGATACCGCCGATGACGAACACCTCGCCCGCAAGAGCGGAATTGTCGCCAGTCTGGGCGAGCGCGGCAGGCGCAGCCTGTTTCTTGGCAACGGGGGCCTTTGCAGCAGCCTGCGCAACCTGAGGCTTGGCCTGCGGCTCAGCCTTGGGATGATACTTGTCGTACTCGGCCTGTGCGGCAGCCAGGGCATCCTTAGCATCGTTAAGCTCGGCAAGCGCGGCGGCATAGGCGTCGTTGGCATCGGACAGTTTGGCATCGGCATCGCTCAGAGCAGCCTTGAGACCAGCAGCGGCATCGACGGCGGCCTTATAGCGAGCGTAGGCAGCGTTCAGCTTGACCAGCTTCTCGTTGCCCGTCGTGCCCGCGGCAAGAGAGGCCTTGTGGTCGACAGCCTCAAGATCGGCCTTGAGTGCCTCATCGTTGGCAAGCTCGGCCTTGGCCTTGACGATATCGAGGTTCGCATCGACGACGGCTTCGTTGGCGGCTTCGAGCTGCTTCTGGGCATCGGCGACACCGGCGACGGCAGCGTCATAGGCGGCCTTGGCGTCGTCGACCGCCTTCTGGGCACCGGCGAAGCGCTCGAAGGCCTTGTTTGCGGTGGCAAGCTCGTCCTCGGCGGCCTTGACCTTCGCCTGTGCGTCGGACAGGGCCTGCGTCTTGGCGGCAACTGCCTGCTTGGCGTCCGAAAGAGCGGTCGCGGCTTGCGTATCTGCGGTCTGGGCCTTGTCAACGCCAGCCTGGGCAGTGTCGTCGGCCTTCTTGGCATCGTCAAGCGTGCCCTGCTTGTTCGCAAGATCCGTCTTGGCGGCATCGCACTTGGCGGCAAGGTCCTTGACCGAAGCGGTAGCGTTGTCATACGCCTCGTTGGCCTGATCGGACTTTACCTTGGCGGCGTCGCGGGCGCTGCGAGCCTTCGCCTTGTGAGCAGCGGCCTCGGCTGCCTTCGTCTTGCTGTCAGCAAGCGTGGCGTTTGCCTTATCGAGAGCTGCCTGGGCAGTGGCAGCCTCGCCCTTAGCGGTATCGAGGTTCTGCTTGAGGGACTCGATGTCGATTCCGCCGAGCGCGTCCTTCGCGGCGTTGTATGCCGTCTTCGCGGCGGCGGTGCCGGACTTAGCCTTCTCGTACTCGCCCTTGGCGGTGTTCACGTTCGTGTCGGCCGCGGTATAGGCGTCTTGTGCGTCTTTCTGATTATTGAGAGCAGCGAGATATGCCGTATCGGCCGCGCCCAGCGTCTTCTGCGCCTCGGCGAGCTTGCCCTGAAGCTCCTTGAGCTGCGCCTTCTGCGCCTGCGTGCCGCCAGCATTATAGGCAGAGTCGATGTAGTCGTTCACGAGCTTCTTGAACTCGGAGACAGTGAAATCAGCCTGAGTGTCATCAGCACTGTAATCGAAGATGGTTACCTCGGAATCGGTGTTCTTACCGCTACCGGTCGCGATACCGATGGCTTCCGTGGCGGAATCGATGATGTTGAGATAATGCCCGCACTCGTGATAGATGCTGTTGTAGTTCTGGTAGATGTAATAGGAATCATATCGGTGGCTGCCGAGTTCGTCGCCATACTGCGCGACGTACTTATCGAATGCCTCCTTCTCCTGTGTGTAGAGGCCGGTGTAGGGCCAACCGAGTGTATCCTCGGTCTCGCCGCCGGTATATGCGCCGCCTCCGCCGGCAAGATTTTCCCCGTTGTCGAAATAGCAGTTCGAGTGTCCCCAGATGTTCGATGAATATGATGTATTAAGGGCTGCCGCCACAGTCATGCGGAGGCTGACGCTGAGCGCCGACTGACCGTTCGCCTTGCGGAGGTTGTTCTGGGTGTCGAGATATGTCAGGGCGTTGCGCATCTGCTCCAGGGAAAGCGGGTTGGTGTCGCGAGACATGTCCTGATCGACGTACTGGTCATACCATTCGGCCTTATCATCGGCACCGGTCAGCATCGATACGGCATCCTGGGCGTTCTTTTTCTGCGTGGCTGTGAACTGGCTGCCGCTGATGTAGTTCATGAAGCCGAACATACCCTGACTGATGACTTCCTGGTCAACGGTCATGTTGGACTTTAGGTCTGCAATCTGCTGCTCAAGAGCCTCAACCTGGGCATTAGCAGCGTCATAAGCCTTTTCCGCGGCGTTCGAAGCGGCGCAGGCTGCCTCCCACTCGCTGCGCTTCTGCTTGCGAACTTCGACAAGCTTATCGTACGCGGTCTTCTTGTCGGCCTCGGTCTGCTGGGCCTGCTCGTATGCCGTTTTCGCGGCGTCACGCTTACTGGCCGCGTCCTTGTACTCCTTGTTTGCCGCATCGTATGCAGACTGGGCAGATGCCACGGCAGCGTTGGCGGCGTTGGCCTTCTCCTGCGCGGCAGCGACGGCAGCCTGGGCGGCCTGCAGATTTGTCTGTGCGGTGGCGTCGGCATCCGTCGCGGCATTGAGCTCCGCCTGCGCGGTCTTGAGCTCACCAGCAGCAGCTTTCTTGGCGGCCTCAAGCGCACTCAGGTCAACACCCGTACCCGAGACGGCAGCATCGAGCGCGGCCTGCGCCTGGTTGAACTTCTGCTGGGCGTTATCGCGCGCGGTGGTTGCGGCTGCGAGAGCAGCGGCAGTCTCCTGCTTCTTGGCCTGGGCAGTCGTCAAAGCTGCCTCGGTATTCTGCTTTTCCTGCTGGGCGCTGGCCTCGGCAGCCTTGGCCTGGTCCAGATTGTCCTGTGCAGTAGTAACGGCCTTATTGGCGTCATCGAGCTTTGCCCGCGCGTCCTCGACGGCCTTCTTGGCGGCCTCGTACTCGTCCATACCCATGGCCTCGAGCTTGGCCTGGGCATCATCGAGGGCCTTCTTGGCCTCATCCTGCTTTGCCTTGGCGTCCTTGAGCGCCTGGGTCTTATCCTCGACACTCTTGTTGGCCTGTTCGAGCTGATCGTTCAGGTCGCCCAGCTTCTTCTGCTGCTGCTCGGTCTTTTCGACGGCTGCCTTAAGCTCGTCGATCTTCTCCTGAAGCGCGGCTACCTCGGCCTCGTTCTGCTCGGCGGCGTTATCGGTCACGGCCTGCGAGGCCTGATTCTTTTGCTGCTGTGCCTGCTTTTGAGACTGGCCCGCCGCGTCGGCCTTCTTCTGGGCGGCATCGTAGGCGGCCTGAGCGTCCTTGAGCTGCTTTGCCGACTCCTCGGCCAGCTGGGCAGCCGTCTTTACGACCGCTTGGTTACCGGCGGCAACGGTATTCTCTACAGAACTACCCCCCCCCTGAACAGAATCGCCGTTATCGGTTGACGGTGCGGCGATTGCCGCCAGCGGCGACATGAGCGGCTGAGCGATGAGGCCCGCCGTCAAAACGGTTGCGACGGCGCGGTTAGCAACGCCCTTGACGTTGACAGTCTTGGCCCGAGGCTCAAAGTGTTGTGGACTGTAGTTTGCCATGGCTTTCTCCCTTTGACACGGATGTATCCATACGCTTCAAAATGTAGGAGCTGATTTTTGAATTCTGTTGCGCAACATTGGCGACCAGCGTATTTTTTGAAATTCGTGCTCCTGTGCTTCACAATTTCGTCACATTTGAAGGAGCTGGTGCATCATATTTTCGCGGGATGGAATTGAGCCTGTGATTTGCATTTGCTCCCGCGTCATCCGCCCTATCGGATTCCGCGTCCAACAGACACCCCGCCCGCCACGGTGTAGAGTTAGGACAACGGGCGCGTTGCCCGGACCGCGCTGGAACGAGGTGGACATGGAACTCGACAAACAACAGATCAAGCGACTACGCGAACGCCATCACCGGCGCCACGGCATCCGCCCTGCCCATAGTGAGGCTGCCGAGCAGGCTGGTCGCTTTTTAAAGCGCGCGTTCAACATTCGCGAGGGACGCGCGCCCTACCACGTAATCCGCAAGCGCTTTGTAAACGGGGCGCGTCTGACTGGCTCCCACCTATGCATCCTCATCATCGCCATGCTCATCGCGAGCATCGGCCTCGATATCGATTCGGACATCGCCATCGTGGGCGCCATGCTCATCTGCCCGCTTATGGGATCGGTCCTTGCCATGGCATACGGTATTGCCACGCTCGACCGCGAGATCACCCTTGAGGCCGTCGCGAGCTTGGCTCTACAGATGGCCTTTTGCCTGGTCACGTCCACGTTGTACTTTAAGCTCTCGCCCCTTGGCACCACCACGGCCGCCATCATCGACAATTCGACACCGACTGTTTGGGACCTTGCCGTCGCGCTCGCGGGCGGCTTTGCGGGTGGCCTGGGCAACTCGCGCGACCAGGAACCCGCCACGCTCATCGCCGGCGTGGCCGTGGCGACCGCGCTCATGCCGCCCCTGTGCGCGGCGGGCTATGGCATCGCCATCGCAAGCGGGTCGCTGTTTCTCTCGGCACTCTACGAGTTTGGCATCAACGTGGTCTTTATCGCACTGGCTGCCGAAGCCGTGCTGCTTCTTCTGCGCGTGCCGCTCAAGCGCGACCTGAACGGCGACGGTATTGTGACCGCTGAGGAAGACACCGAGGTCGACGAGCTGTCACGCAAAGTGCGCCGCCGCATCATCGTGGGAACGGTCATCTTTGCCATCCCCTGCATCGTTATGACGGCGGGGTCCATTGGCTCGGCGCAGACCGGCGTGCAGGACGGCTACGGTGTCACCGAAACTACGCGCGAACTTGCCGCGGTGCTGCCGGGCTTTAAGGATTACACCGTCGCCGTCGAGACCTCAGCTGCCGAGGGCGACAAGGAGGGCCTTGTCGAGCGCCAAACTGTCGCCCATGTGACAACGAGCGAGGCGCTCGGAACGCACGACCGCCACGTCGCCCGCAAGCTCATCGACCTCAACGTGCCCGAACTCGATCGCGTGGAGTTTGATGTGGAGTGATGCGGGACGCGAGGCGGGCCCGGCGCGAGCGCGCGCGGCCACGGGGCACAGGCGCAGCCAAGCGCAGCGCTACAGCTCGTACTTGTACACGCGGTAGATGTACTTCTCGGCTTCCATCTCGTAGGTGGCGATGGGTAGACCGTAGCGGTCGTACTCGGTGAAGGTCTTGGCCTGACCCGATGCCACGAGCATGCTGTTCGAATTGCCGACGCGCTGCACACTGCTAACGTAGCCCGAGAACGGCACCGCGATCTGGTCTTCGAGCTCGTAGGTGCGGGCCGCCTCGTCCACTGTAAAGATGCGCCCAAACGAATGCGTGCCCTTGTTGTAGTCGGTCACCACCGCGGCGCCCAGCTGACCCCAGTCGAACTTGGGATAGCTTTCGGCCGCACCAAAGTTGTTGTCGTACAGCAGCACCTGGTAGCGACCAGTCGTTGCCGTGTCAAAACTCGGCAGATACGTCACGCTGTGCTGACCCGCGTTGAGCGAAAAATCGCCCTGGGCCTGCAGCAGCTTGCCCTCAAAGCCCGAACCGGCCCATTACCACTCATTTCTATTTCTGGGTCCATCTTCTCACTGTTGGCGGCCGAAAATGATCCGTTTTCCTCCGTCCCCGAGGGATCATTTTTTAGTACTTGAAGAAGCCCTCGCCCGAGCTTTCGCCCAGCTTGCCTTCGTCGAGCATCTGCTTGAGGACGGATGCCATGGCCTTAAAGTTGTAGGGCATCATCATCTTTTTGAGCAACGGGCTCACCAGGCCCGGCACCTTCTGGTACTGCATAACGATGTTGTAAGCCGTCTGAATACCCACCGTGTCGAACACGCGGAACGGACCTTTGGGTGCGCCGGTGCCGCGCGTCCATGCGAGGTCGATGCTCTTGGGGTCACTCACGCCCGAGACATACAAGTCAAGGCCCGAAAGCAACCACGGCACCAGCATGGAATTGAGCAGGTAGCCGTTCTTTTCCTTGTTGACGGGAAGCGCCAGCATGCGAATGTCGTTGGCGAAGTCGACGAGCTCGTCGAAGTAGCGCTTGTCGGTTTGGTCCTGTGCCATGACCTCGGTCATGTTGTTCTTCCAGATGGAATTGGCAAAGTGCAGCGACAGGTACTTCTCGGGGCGGCCGGTGTACTTGGCAAAGGTGCTCGGCAGCAGCGTGGAAGAGTTTGTGACGATGACGGTCTTTTGTGGGAGAACCGGGGCAATCTTCTTGTAGAAGTCGATCTTTGCCTGTGTGTCCTCGGCCATAGACTCGATGACCAAGTCGGCGTCGGCAACGGCCTTGGCGAGGTCGAGCTCCAGCTTGAGTGTGGAGTAGGCACGCTCAACGGCGGCGAGCGCCGCCTCCCTGTCGAAGGTCTGGTCGCTATCGGCGATACCGGCACACCACTCGCCCGTACCGTCCGCCATACCCTCGATTGCCGCGATGTACTCCTCGCGCACATGATCGATCTTGGGCTGGGTGCGGCCGATGCTGCCCTCGCTGCGCAGCCAAATCGTTACATCAAAGCCGCAGTAGGCAGCCTGAAAGGCAATCTGGCTTCCTAACACGCCGCCGCCGGCAACACAAACGGTCTTGTAGCTCATAGGAACAGTCCTCTCTTACGTAATTCCATAGATGTGTATTTATTCAACCGTAAGGGGACTGCACGCTGAGGGTGGGTTCTATAAACGGACGGTAATTTGCGGCGAACGGCTACATCTGTTCATTAACTCTCGATTTTGAGGGCATTTTTTGACGCTGCTGAACCGCTGTTTTCGGAAGTGCGGGGAAAAATCGGGATTCGCCGACCAGACCGGCTTTTTTTACAACAAAACCGCAGGTCGTGAGAGTCTAAAAAGGCGGTGTGCTCAGGAGGTTCGCGTTTTTTCCCGCACTTCCGAAATTCGAGTGCACAGAAGGCTGCGACAAAACGATTTACGCAACATATGTCCAGCAAAAACGGGTGGTAGCCGGTACGGCTACCACCCGTTTGTCTCATATCTAGCCCAAAGCAGGCCAGTTACTTCTTAATGCCGCGTCCCAGGCGCTCAGCGACCGACGCCACGGCACTCTCGTCGACCGAGCCGCAGCTCACGCAGCCATCGTGGGCACGCATCTGGCCGGTGACCTCGTCCATCGCGAGCGGCGCCACCTTCTCGAGCTTAAAGCCCTTGCCGGCGCGCATGTTTTCCTTGGCCACGCTGATCATGAGCTTAATGCGGTTGAGCTGGTTGACCTCGGACGCGCCGGGGTCGTAGTCCACCGCGACGATGTTGCTCTCGGGATGCTGGCGGCGCAGCTCCTTGATCACGGCCTTACCCACTACGTGGTTGGGCAGGCACGCGAAGGGCTGCGTGCAGATGATGTTGGGCGCACCGTGGTCGATCAGGTCGAGCATCTCGGCCGTGAGCAGCCAGCCTTCGCCCATGTTGTTGCACACCGAAAGCACCGTACGAGCCTTGTCCGCCATGGTGCCAATGCGCTCGGGCGCCTCGAAGCGGCGGGACTTTTCGAGCATCTCCTCCACCGGCGTGCGCATCCAGTCCACCAGCTTAATGAGCGCCTGCATGCTAGCGCGCGCCGTGGCAGAGCTTCCCAGCTCGTCTTTTTGAAGCTCGGCGTTGCTCATGGAGTACAGGAAGAAGTCGAGCAGGCCCGGTACCACGGCCTCGCAGCCCTCGCGCTCAATGACATCGACTACGTGGTTGTTGGCCGTGGGATGGAACTTGACCAGGATCTCGCCAACCACGCCCACGCGCGGCTTGGTACCCTCGCCCACAAGCGGCATGGTGTCGAACGCGCGGATGGCCTCGCGGCACAACTTGGTGTAGTTGTGCCTGTTGAACTTAGGCGCCAGCTTGCGGGCACGCGCCATGTACTCCTCGTAGAGCGCATTGGCGGCACCGGGCGTGGCCTCGTACGGGCGGCAGCGATAGAGCATCTGCATCATCACGTCGCCAAAGAGCACCGCGTAGACTGCCTGCTTAAGCAGTGCCGGCGTAATCTTAAAGCCGGGGTTGTCCTCACCGAGCGCCACGGCCGAAAGCGAGATCACCGGGATCTCGGGGTGGCCGCTCTCGCGCAGGGCCTTGCGGATGAGTGCGATGTAGTTGGTGGCACGGCAGCCGCCGCCGGTCTGGCTGATAACCACGGCCGTCTTGGACAGGTCGTACCGACCGCTCTCGATGGCCTCCATAATCTGGCCCGTCACCAGGATCGACGGATAGCAAATGTCATTGTTCACGTAGCGCAGGCCAGCCTCGACGGCATCGTGGTCGGTCGAGGGCAGCAGCTCCAAGTTGTAGCCGGCACCGCGGAACACCTCTTTGACCAGGTCAAAGTGAATCGGCGCCATCTGCGGGCACAGGATGGTGTAGCCCTCCTCGCGCATCTGCTCGGTAAAGGGCACCTTGGGCCACGCGGTCGAAGCACTCTCACGCTGCGCCTCAAACGTGTACTTGCGGCTCGCGAACGCGGGGGCATCCGTGGAGGGCGCCACCGGCGCGGCATCGCCTTGCTCGTAGGCCTCGCCCGCGGCCGTGGCCTCGGCCAGGCGCTCGGCCTCCTGGTCCTTGAGCGCTGCCATGAGCGAGCGGATGCGGATGCGCGCGGCACCCAGGTTAGACACCTCGTCGATCTTAAGCACGGTGTAGATCTTGCCGCTGGCTTCCAGAATCTCCTGCACCTGATCGGTGGTCAGAGCGTCCAGGCCGCAGCCGAAGGAATTGAGCTGGATCAGGTCCAGGTCGTTGCGCATCGTCACAAAACGGGCGACGGCGTACAGGCGGCTGTGGTACATCCACTGGTCGACGACGCGAATCGGACGCTCGGGCTTTACCAGATGCGCAAGCGAATCCTCGGTAAAGACCGCGAAGCCAAAGCTCGAGATAAGCTCGGGCAGGGCGTGGTTGATCTCGGGGTCGTTATGGTAGGGACGGCCGGCGAGTACGATACCGTGGCCGCCGTGATCCTCGACCCACTTAAGGGCCTCCTCGCCCATGGTCTGGATGTCCTCGTGGAAGCGCGCATCGGCCTCAAAGGCAGCGTTGACAGCGGCATCGACCTCGGAGCGCGTGATCTTGGGACCGCGCACGCGACCGCGACCGGCTTGCGCATCGGCCACACGGTCGACGGCGAGCACCTGGTACAGACGGCGCTTAAGCTCGGTCTTATCGTGATACGGCACAAACGGATACAGGAACTCGATGTTCTGTTCGCGAATCTCGTCGATGTTGAGCGCCAGCGCTGTGGGGTAGCTCATGACGATGGGGCAGTTGTAACAGTTGCCAGCCGTCGGATCCTCCTTGCGCTCCCAGCGCACGCACGGCATCCAGATGAAGTCGACATCGCGGTCGATGAGGTTCATCACATGGCCGTGGCTCATCTTTGCCGGGTAGCACACGCTCTCGGACGGCATGGACTCGATGCCCGCCTGGTAGGTCTTTTTGCTCGACTGGTCGGACAGCTGCACGCTAAAGCCCAGGCGCGTAAAGAACGCGTGCCAGAAGGGGTAGTTCTCGTACATGTTGAGTGCGCGCGGGATACCCACGGTGCCGCGCGGGGCCTCGTCGGGACTCAGGATCTCGCGGTTAAAGAGCAGCTCGTTTTTCTTTTTGAAGAGGTTGGGGGCCTCGGTCTTTTGCTTTTTGTGGCCGGCGCCCTTCTCGCAGCGGTTGCCGGTAATGAAGCGCCTGCCACCGCCAAAGTCGTTGACGGTGAGCTGGCAGTTGTTGGAGCAACGGCCGCAGCGGACGTGCTTTTGCGTCACGGTGAGGTGCGCGATGTCCTCAGCCGAGAGGATGGTCGAGGTGCCGTCGGCGCCGGCACGATCGCGGGCGAGCAGGGCCGCACCGTAGGCGCCCATGCAGCCGGCGATGTCGGGACGCACGGCATGAACGCCGGTGAGCTGCTCAAATGCGCGCAGCGTGGCATCGGACATAAAGGTGCCGCCCTGGACGATCACCTGGCTGCCGATCTCCTTGGGGTCGCGCAGCTTAATAACCTTGAACAGGGCATTCTTGATAACGGAATAGGACAGGCCGGCGGCGATGTCGCCCACCGTGGCGCCTTCCTTTTGGGCCTGCTTAACGCGCGAGTTCATAAAGACCGTGCAGCGGCTGCCCAGGTCGACGGGGGCCTTGGCATGAATGGCAGCGTTGGCGAACGCGCGCACGTCCATGTTCATAGACACGGCGAAGCTCTCGATAAAGCTACCGCAACCCGACGAGCAGGCCTCGTTGAGCATGATGTGCTCGATAACGCCGTCCTTGACGCGCAGGCACTTCATGTCCTGGCCGCCGATGTCCAGAATGAACTCGACGCCGGGCAGGAATGCCTTGGCGCCGCGCAGGTGCGCAACGGTCTCGATTTCGCCCGAGTCGGCCTTGAGGGCCTCGATGAGCAGCGCCTCGCCATAGCCCGTGGTGGTCACGTGGCCGATGGTGCAGCCCGCGGGAATGTGGTTGTAGAAATCGGCCATGATGACCTTGGCCGTGCCCAGGATGTCGCCGTTGTTGTTGCCATACCAGGTGTGCAGCAGCTGACCGTCCTCGCCCACGAGCGCGGCCTTCATGGTGGTGGAACCGGCGTCGATGCCGATGAACACGCGGCCGGTGTAGCCTTCGAGTTTGCCCTTGGGGACGACTTCCTGGTCGTGGCGGGTCTTGAACTCGGCGAAGTCCTCGTCGGTGGCAAAGAGCGGATCCAGGCGCTCGACCTCGGCACCCTGTGTGTCACCCAGGGCATCGATGGCCTCGATGAGCTGCGGGAACGTGCTGAGCTTGTTGGACTCGTGCGCCATGGCGGCGCCGCTCGCCACAAACAGGTGGGCGTTTTGGGGCACAATGCGGTGCTCCTCGTCCAGGTTGAGCGTGAGGTAGAAGCGATGGCGCAGCTCGGAGAGATACTGCAGCGGGCCGCCCAGGAAGGCGACGTTGCCGCGGATGGGACGGCCGCACGCCAGGCCCGAGATGGTCTGGGTCACGACGGCCTGGAAGATGGAGGCGGCCACGTCCTCGGGGCGGGCGCCCTCGTTGAGCAGCGGCTGCACGTCGGTCTTGGCAAAAACGCCGCAGCGGCTGGCGATGGGATAGATGGTGGTGGCGTTGGCCGCGAGCTCGTTGAGGCCGCTGGCGTCGGTGTGCAGCAGGGTTGCCATCTGGTCGATGAACGCACCCGTGCCGCCGGCGCAGGTGCCGTTCATGCGCTGCTCGATGCCGTTGTCGAAGTAGATGATCTTGGCGTCCTCGCCGCCCAGCTCGATGGCGACGTCGGTGGCCGGGATGAGGGTCTCGACGGCACGCTTGCTGGCGATGACCTCCTGGACAAACTCCAGGTCGAGCCACTGGGACAGCAGCAGGCCGCCCGAGCCGGTAATGGCGCAGGTCATCTGGGCCGTCGGCAGCACGGTCGCAGCGCCCTCGAACAGGTCGCGGGCACAAGCGCGGACGTCGGTGTGGTGGCGCTGGTACTTGGCGTAGACGATCTGGTTGTCGTCGTTGAGCACGGCGAGCTTGACGGTGGTGGAGCCCACGTCGATGCCCAGGTGCAGGTTGCCACGAGCGTTCTCGGGGTTGAAGATCGCGCCTTCGGGGGCCTGGGCGGCGGCTACGGGCTCAGCGGCGGTGGCGGGCTCGCTGACGACGGACGTCTCCCCTGCCACGTTCTTGGCATCGGCAACTGCCTCGGCAACTTTCTCGGCAGCCGCGGTGGCGGCCTTCTGCGCGGCGTCCACCACGGCGGGCGCGGCCTCGCGTGCGGCAGCGACCACACGGTCTTTAATGCCCTCGACGAGTTTGCTCATTGTCTCTCCTCTTAGTTGTTGGACTCGACGGTTGCGGTGGTGTCGACCGCGTCCTCGAGCTGCAGGTTCAATAGCTTCATGCCGTATTCCGGCACGTTGATATCGATGGGTTGGCCATACAGGTCGCCGGGGCGCACAAAGGCGATAACCGTCATAATGCGCGCCATGGTCTCGGGCGATTCAGAAAGGTCACGCTCAAACCAACGCTGGATCATGCCGACCTCGGCACTCACGACATAGGTGACGTAGTAGTCAAAGAAGGTGCCCAGCGCCAAGCCCAAAATGCCCGTCTGTGCGCGCGGCACCACGGCCTCGCGTGCGGTATCGATGATCTTTTTAATAAAGGCGGGGTCGCCGCCCGGGCCCAGCAGCGATCCGATTAAATCGCGGTTGGCCGCAAGGTAGCGCAGCAACTCAACCGAACCGGGTGCCGGCTCGAGCTCATCGATGTTGTGATAGAGATCGGGCAGCTGAGCTGCGGTGATGAGCTCAATGCGCTCACGGATCTCGGCCAGCAAGCCGTCCTCGATTTGATTGATAAAGTCGGGGATATCGCGGTAGTGCGAATAGAACGTGCGGCGCGTAAGGCCAGCGCGCTCGGTGAGCGACGCGACATTAATGCGCGAAAGGTCGCCGCTTTCGGCAAGCTCGCTGGCAAGTGCCTGGCGAAGGGCACGCTGCGAGCGAAGGGACCGGCGGTCGCATTTTTCGAGCTGGGACAAGCGTCCTCCTTGTTACTCAACCTGTACGCTATTGCACAGTGCGAGTATTATTGCACACCGTGTGCATCAACACGTAAAGGCAATATTTGGAATGTGACGAAGGGGCAGCCTCTTTGTCACATCCAGCGACCGCCTAGGTTGTGCCGGTTGTGCCAGGCTTTTAGAGCGGCATTACCGATTGTCCAAAATGTCATTCGTGGGTAGAATAGTGTCGACGGCAGCCCAAGTTCTGGAAAGCTGGGCAGCGCCGTTGTTTGCATTAGGGGGTCAACGCCTTAGCGGCGGCGACCCCTTCTGTTGCGCTTCGAACGCTGCTTGAGTGCCTCGGAAAGGCCGACAAGCGCCGTGAAGAACGAGACCAAAGCGGTCAGAAGTCTCACGAAATCAATCAAATCGGTCATGGGCATCACCTCCCGTCAGATGGAGGGCGCTGCCCGGCACATGGAACTGCCGCCAACAGCATCAATTCTATCAAAGCGCAGTTAGATATGCGAATGTTTGTTCGTATTTCAAGAGACCAGCATCACCTGTGACAAAGGGGCTGTCCCTTTGTCACATTATTCGATTACGGTGCAGGAATTCTGCTTGTGCATGGTGGCGAGCATGTGTTTGGGGACGGCGTGGACCATGCAGCTGCCGATGGTCGCGCTCGCGGCGGCCTTAGCTGCATCGCTACCGTTTTTGGTCGCGTAGCTGTGACGGAAGCGTTTGAGCATTGCAATGTCATTGCCGCCGTCGCCGTAAACCGCGACCTCGTCCTCGGCAATGCCGTAGTAGCCCGCCAGCCAGGCCACGCTCTCACCCTTGTTGCACGCCACGTCCGTGATCTCGAACATCACCGGATCGAACGGCGCGTTGACCACGCGGTCCGAACGCTCGGCCAAATACGCCTTAAGGTCGCGCTCCAGCTCGGGCGAGGTCACGCGACAGTTGATCTTGCACACATCGTGGCGCAGGATGTCACCGATCGACTGGTCGAAATACTGTTTCTCGTGATACCCGCCACGTGCACGCATGCCGCGCATCACGATGCGCTTGATAGGGCTGTCCTTCTTAAAACCCGCCTGGTGCATCTCGAACGAGCCGCTCGAGAACATGCCATCGGGCGTGGAGCAGTCGAAGCAAATGTCCGGGAACGCCTTGAGCAGCTCCTCGGTAATCTGCGGGTCGATGGTCCAGGTCTTGAGCACCTCGCCATGGCTGTCGCGCACGATGGACCCGTTGGAGCAGCAGGCGTCAAGCGCCAGGCCCGTAAAGCCATGCTCGCCGATCGGCAGCGTCGAGCGTCCGGTCGCGGGAATCACATGCAAGCCGGCCTCGGTCAGCTCGCGAATGGCACGGCGAATGGTCCCGTCTGCCTCGTGCAGGGCATTCAACAGCGTTCCGTCTAAGTCACTCGCGAACATCTTGATCATGGGCATGCCTCTCCTTCGTCTGCACGATATTGTAGACGAAGGAGAGGCATGCCCAGACAATGGCGTCCCTGCGCGGCGGGACAATGCTTCCGCAAATCCACGGTGCCCCAGCGCGTTAAGGCAATCGCCACAAGCGACTTTTCAGCCGATAAAACAGCGCCGTCGTCAACATCAGCACCGCCAACATGCTTGCGAATACAATCGCCGGTGTCCATCGATCGTATGCGAGCCCGTAAACCAATTGGCCAATAGGCGTTGCACAGGAAAGCATCATATAAACGAGTGCCAGCACTTTTCCGCAGAGTTCCTTTGGCGCTGACCGCTGAACAAATGAAACGATTTCGACCGATGCAATGCTTGCCCACGCCATGACCCATGCCGAGCCGGCCGCAAGCGCGGCAAACGCTAATTCATCAGGACCGCTCAGTAGCGTGACAATAATCGGTACGACTCCAAAACAAATCATCGCAACATATCGACATATGCCCTTGAAGGAAAAACGATGCGGCCAAATACTGACCAAACCACTGCCGACAAGACCACCTAAGCCCATAGCCACCTCAATAATCCCAACAAAGGATGATTGCATTCCGAGATGCTTTGCAACAATAACGGGAGCACCAATCGTTAACCCAACTAACGCAAGGTTCAAAATAGCCGCAAGAAAAAACACAACGAGCAATGATGCGTTTTGAAACAGGTACCGAATCGACTCCCGAAAATCGCTTCGGCATGTCGAGCAAGTCGTGCTGTCCCCTGTCATTCCAGATGAGGCATTTTGCTTGAGTGCGCCCCCAAACAGCAGGGCTGACATCGCAAACGTCAACGCCGCGGTTTCGCATAGAGCATCGATACCAAAGCACCCATAGACTGCCGTCCCGACTACAGGCCCCAAGATATTGCTCGCCATGGTTATCTGCGAGACCAACGCAGTGGCACGCTCAACCTTTTCTGGGCCCGTCATGCGCACCGTCTCAATTTGAAGCATCGGCTTCAGCAGCGATTGGATGCCATATTGGACGCAAAGCATTGCTGCCACGACAACCGCAAGAGGCAGCGAACACTTCATGGGGATAAACAGCAGTGATGCAGCCATCAGAACAATGCCGAGTACCACAAGAACCCCGCGATGTCTTCCCCGATCCGCCAAAATCCCGCCAACCGGAGTCGCGAGCACGCCCGGTATGAACGCTATCGCCGCGACGGCGCCATATAACGTTGACGAGCCGCTGCAATCGAACAAGTAAAGCGGACACGCAAAGCACAGTGCTGACAACATTGAATACGCACACAGCTGTGCAACAAGAAGACCGAAAAGCCTGATAGATCGCACTGTTTTTTGCGTCAACGAGACGCTACTCCCCCGCATTCCAGCCATAAGCCTGCCCCCTATACATACCATTAGTATGTATTTAATGACTTGAAAAGGGCAGCCGTGGCTACCCTTACAAATCAATTACATACCGTCAGTATCTATATTACCACCCAGCACGGTTCCATACGTCCCATATCTGAGCCGTTGTCTGGAGCACTTCATTACCCAAATCGAGCCCCACCGCGGCCGCCATCTGCGCCAAACATTGCGCGCGAGCGAGCATTCGACCCTTGTTCTCAAGCGGACGGAACAGCGGCAGCAGCCAAAGATTCGCTAACAACGATACAGCCTCCGCCGCTTCGCGCGGGCATGCACACGCAATGGAGCCGTCGGCGATGCCCTCCTCGATCACTGGCAGGAGATAGCCATCGGCCGACTCGTCAAACGAACCTTGGTACTGCATCGCCAGCAGCCGCGAGCTTTTTACCGGATCTGACGCAGGATGCATGCGAGCCCATAGCTCGATTTGCGGAACGACGGACTCGGGCGCATACAGCCGCTTGAGCTTTTGGGCTCCCGTCATATTGCCAGCACCGAGTGTCGCGCGGCGGCGCTCAACAATCGGAGCCATTGCCCGATCAAATGCGGCGTTGAAAATCTCTTCTTTGCTCTTAAAGTGATGATAGACAGCACCCTTGGTCATGCCATCGAGGCGGTCGACGATATCTTGAATGCTCGTCCCCTCATAACCCTGTGCGCAGAATAGCTCCAGCGCCGCGTCGAGAATCTTCGCGACTGTCTCCTCGGGATATTTATTACGCCCCATAATCTGTCCATCCGCAACGCAAGTCTTGTGCCTCATTGCAGTATTTTAACGTTGCGGATGGCAGGCGGTCGATTCTACACCGCGGCGGGGCCGTGTTCGCCGGTACGGATGCGGATAACCTCCTCGACCGGCTCGACCCAGATCTTGCCGTCGCCGACGGCTCCGGTGCGAGCAGCGTTGCAGATAATCTCGACAATGCCATCGACGTGCTCATCGGCGCAAATAAGGGTGAACTGTACCTTAGGGATCGTGTTGACAAGTAACTCGTTGCCGCGCACGTATTCCTTCCAGCCATGCTGTGCGCCGCAACCCTGCACCTGGTTGATAGTCATGCCGCGAACATCGGCAGCAAACAGCGCATCTTTAAGAACCTCAAGCTTTTCCTGGCGCACGATAGCCGTGATCTTTTTCATAATGAATTCCTCTCAATAATCAACGTATCCCTTTACATGAGACGCGGGTTTCCCAGGTGCCGCAAACCAACCTCAGAGATCAAAAAGTTCAACTGACTGGTCTTAGCAGGTTTCCCAAGTGCCGCAGATTGCCGTGAAAGAGGAGCGAAGCGTACTTAAGTACGTAAGCGACGATTGAACGGCAAGGTGCGGTGCTTGGGGAAGCTGCTAATCGAGTCCGGAGAACGAAGGGTAGGCGCTCTCGCCGTGCTGACTCGCATCCAAGCCCAGCGCCTCGTCGGCCTCGTCCACGCGCAGGCTGCCGTGGAGCAGCGCCTTGACCACTGCGGCGATCACCAAATCGAGCACCAGCACAATAGCAACCGTCACCACAATGCCCAAAATCTGCGAGATGAGCAGCGACACGTCGCCCGTGTAGAACAGGCCGCCCTTACCAGTCCACGAGAGCTCCGGCACGCAGAACAGGCCCGTGAGCACACCGCCCAAGATGCCGCCGATGCCGTGGCAACCAAACGCGTCGAGTGCATCGTCGTAGACAAACTTGGTCTTAAGATGGCTGATAGCCAGATAGCAGACGGGCGATACGATCAGACCCATGACCAGCGCTGCCCACGGCTCGACAAAGCCCGCACCCGGCGTGACCACCACAAGGCCCGCAACCAGACCGGTGCTGGCGCCCACCAGCGTGGGGCGACCGGTATGCACGCGCTCGACGGCAAGCCACGAGACCATGCCCGCTGCGCTGGCCGTCACGGTGTTGAGGATGGCGAGCGCCGCCACGGCGTCGGCCTTAAACTCGCTGCCGCCGTTAAAGCCAAACCAGCCAAACCAAAGCAGGCCGGCGCCCAACGCCACAAACGGCACGTTATGCGGACGATAGCTCACCATGCCAAAACCGCGACGACGGCCGAGCATTAAGCAAAGGATCAGGCCGGTAAGACCGGACGAAATGTGCACCACGTCGCCGCCAGCAAAGTCGAGCGCGCCGATAATGTCACCGATAAAGGAGCCCTCGCCGCCCCAAACCATGTGGGCAAGCGGCGCATAGACCACGAGCAGCCAAATGCCCAGGAAGGCCGCCATGGCACCAAACTTAACGCGGCCGGCCAGGCTGCCCGTGACGATAGCGGCAGTGATCATGGCAAACGCCATCTGAAAGGCGATGTTGATGATCTGAGGGTAGACGACACCGTCCGCAGCATTGCCCTCGGCCGCCTGCAGCACCTGGTTGAGCACCGGCAGGCACAGCAGCTGGTCAAGGCCTCCAATAAACGGGCTGGAACCGTCGCCGCCGTAGGCCAGCGACCAGCCGGCAACAATCCACAGCACACCAACCAGACCAATGGCGCCAAAGCACATGAGCATGGTGTTGATGACATTTTTGCGCCTGGACAGGCCGCCATAGAAAAACGCCAGACCCGGTGTCATTAAAAACACGAGCATGGTGCAGATGAGCATAAACGTTGTCGATCCCGTATCGTACATTCGCTCTCCCTTGGTCGCATGAACGTTGTCGGCGCCCATAATGCGGCCGAGGGGCAACTGGTGTAGACCAGATACGGCGTTGTTAAACGCGGCGTTGTCGAATGGAAACGGCGCCGCAATCTTGGAAACGGCGCGGCAACGGACGCGAAACGAACGGGAAATACGCGAGCAAGGAAGCCGTGAGCGCGCCCGTCCCGGCTAGTGGCGGAACAGCTCGCGGGCTCGGTCGCGGAGATTAGTTGCTCGAATGACGCCTTCGTAGCGATTGATGCGCAGACGCGGGAAGGCGTTAAAGAAGCGTAGGTCGCGGCGGCTGAGCGACACGCTTGGCACCGGACGGCTCATGCGCTTGCCGGCAAGGCGACGACTGAGCGACGGACGCGGCATGTTCGGCGCGGCATCGGCCACGCGGCGGGCGGCAAGCGCCAGGCCGCGAGCACCATCCGCGATAAACGTCGGCATCGAAGCCTTCTCGCGCAGGGCATCGAGCGCGGCGTCACCCAGCTCGGCCAGCCACGCGTTAACGGCACGGCTACGGATGTGCGTCTGTGCCACCGAGTCAATCGTAGAATCGGGAATACGTTCGAGCATTGAGTCCGAGGCATCGGCAAGCGACTCATTGATGCGGTCGGCAAGGTCGGCGCGCACACGCTCCAGCTGATCGGACAGACGCCGCCAGCTCGCCAGCGAGCACAACGCGTCGACCATCATCGCGACCGCGACGATAAAGGCGGACAGCCGCACAATCAGCACCGGCAGATGACCAAGCAGCCCCAGCAATGCCGGCTCCACTAAACGGCAAATGCACAGCACACCCAGGCCAAACGCGCATGCCCAGTACAGGCAAATGCGTCCGTGCAAGTTAAACGGCAGGTGCGAGTAATCCCAAAAGCGAGCGCCCGTTGTTTTTTCCAACAGCACGCCTACGCTGTACTCAATCACGCTGCATACGAGCGCCGCGGCGACAAACTGGCTCGAGGCATCCGGAATCCCGCGCAGCAAAAGCCAACAGGCAATGCCGCCCGCGCCATAGATGGGGCAGCACGGCCCCAGCAAAAAGCCGCTGTTGGCAAAGCGTCCGTGGTTGAGCATGGCGCAGACCGTCGATTCCCATGCCCAGCCGCAAAAACCGTAAAAGGCAAACGAGAGCACCAGTGCCGAGAGTGGGCAGGCGGCAAGCGTCGCGCCGCCAAATGCCATGTCGATCGCGGTCCCCACCGTCTACCCTCTCCTCTTCTCGCTCGAATCTTTGCTCGAGCCGTCACTCGAGCCCTCGTTCGAATCGTTCGCGCCGCCTTTGCGCCGCAGACGACCGGCGACCGTCTCACGCAGAGCACACCATTTATCCGCTAGGCACACAATCCATGCCTCACGACACGTCGGCGGCACCGGCACCAGCGGAAACATATGCCGCACGATAATATTCCGTTCGCGCGGCGTCAGCTCAAAATCTTCCTCGGCACGCGCCAGAGCAAAAAATGGATGCCGGAATCCGTGCAGTCGATGGCTCGGGTCGGGGTCGTGCCAATCATAGAGAAAGTAGTCGTGCAGCAAGGCCCCGCGCAGCAACGAAGCACGATCGACCGAAATGCCAGCACGGCCCAAGCGCTCGGCAAAAGACAGGCTCGCCCGCGCCACCGAGGTCACATGCGTATACACCGTCACATCGCCATGCTGGATAAACTCGCGCGTCAGGTCCAGACGGCCCGCCTGTGCCAGCTGGCGGGCGGCATAGTCGACCTCGCGCGCGATTTTCTCGGCACGAACGGCATCGGACATGCTGCCTCCTTCCAGCGGCTCACGGCGGCAAGCCACGGCCTGCGCACAATCGATAAAAACATCATGGAACACATCAGTATGGCATCGGACAAAACGTTTTGCCCCACCAGTTGGCGAATTACCGCGCCGCCGTCACATATCAAACGCCAAAATGTGCGAGACTGTCTTGTGCAATTGTGTCGGCCGAGGGAGCGCCGGCGCTCGATTCGCATGGAGTAACCCACAACGATGCTGCTTACGCAAACGACAACGCCCGAGGACGTCAAGGCTCTTAATCGTGCCGAGCTCCCGCAGCTCTGCGACGAGATTCGCCACGCCATCCTCGAAAGCTCCGCCGCCGTCGGCGGGCACGTTGCCCCCAACCTGGGCGTCGTTGAGCTTACGGTTGCGCTTCATCGCGTATTTAACTCCCCCATCGACAAGATTGTCTTTGACGTTTCGCACCAGACCTACGCCCACAAGGCGCTGACGGGGCGCGCGTACACTTATATCGATCCGGAGCGTTATGGTGAGGCTTCTGGCTTTGCCAATCCCGACGAGTCCGAGCATGACCTGTTTGCCATGGGGCACACCTCCACGTCGGTGAGCCTGGGCTGCGGCCTGGCGCACGCTCGTGACCTGGCGGGCGATGCATACAACGTCATCGCCATCATTGGCGACGGCTCGCTTTCGGGCGGCCTGGCGTTTGAGGGCTTCAACAATGCCGCCGATCTCGACAGCAACCTGATCATCATCGTCAACGATAACGACCAGTCCATTGCCGAGAACCATGGCGGCCTGTATCGCAATCTGGCCGAGCTGCGCGCCAGCAACGGCGCCTGTGAGCGCAACGTTTTCCGCGCGATGGGACTCGACTACCGTTATTTGGACGCCGGCAACGATGTGTTGGCCCTGGTCGACGCGCTGCAGGAACTGCGCAATATCGATCATCCCATCGTGCTGCACGTCTCCACCGACAAGGGCAAGGGCTTTGAGCCAGCCCAGAACGACCCCGAACGCTGGCATCACGTGGGTCCGTTTGACATGGCAACCGGGCGCAAGCTCTGCCCGGGCCATCCGAGCGAGCCTGCGCCGCGCACCTATGCCGACATTACGGGCGAGGCGCTCAGCGCCGCCATCGAGCGCGATCCGCAGGTCGTGGGCATCACGGCCGCCACACCCTACATCATGGGCTTTACACCCGAGCTTCGCGCTGCCGCCGGCAAACAGTTCGTCGATGTGGGCATTGCCGAGGAGCACGCCGTGACCTTTGCCACCGCGCTTGCTCGCTCGGGCGCCAAGCCAGTCTTTGGTGTGTACGGCACGTTTTTGCAGCGCGCCTACGACGAGCTGTGGCACGACCTGTGCCTCAACGACGCCCCGGCAACCATTTTGGTGTTTGGTGCGTCGATCTTTGGCACCACGTCCGAGACGCACCTTTCGTTCTTTGATATTTCCATGCTGGGCGGTCTTCCCAACATGCACTACTTGGCGCCGGCCTGCATGGAGGAATATCTGTCCATGCTGAGCTGGTCGATCGACCACCGCGAGCATCCCGTGGCGATTCGCGTACCGGGCATTGGCTTGGTAAGCCGTCCCGACCTTACGCCCACCGAAGGCACCGACTACAGCGCCGTTCGCTACAACGTAGTGCGTCAGGGTCGCGACGTAGCAGTGCTCGCGCTTGGCGATTTCTTTGAGCTGGGTGAGCGCGTGGCAAACCGTCTGACTGCCGAGTACGGCATCGAGGCCACGCTCGTCAACCCGCGCTTTGCAACCGAGCTCGACCGCGAGTTCCTCGATAGCCTTGCCGCCGAGCATCGCGTTGTCGTCACCCTCGAGGACGGCATCTTGGACGGCGGCTGGGGCGAGCGCGTGGCATGTTATCTGGCATGCACGCCGTTGCGCACGCGCACCTTCGGCATCGCCAAGGGCTTCCCCGACCGCTACGACCCCAACGAACTGCTCGCGCAGAATGGCATGGCGGTCGAGAACATGGCCGCCGAAGCCGTAAGGCTACTCAACGAGTAAGAAAACCTCCGCAAGGGAAGCACCCCTGCGGAGGTTTTTATTTTCCCAACTCAATTGTCTCGATCTGTAACACTTAGAGGACAAATCCGCGTCTAACTGTTACAGATCAAGACAAACGTTCTTAGCTCCCGACGTTTGTCTCAATCTGTAACAGATAGAGACCTTTTGTCCGTCCAGATGTTACAGATCGAGACATTCGAATTCCCCTGAAGAGAAAATCTCGATCTGTAACAGGTAGAACCCATTTCCTCGTCTAACTGTTACAGATTGAGACAAAGCAGCAAGGCATGCCGCCGCACCGACCATGCCGTCTGCAAAGCGCTATCTCAGCTGCAATAAGCGACGTTTACCCAGATAAAACCTGCCAAAATAAACCTGTCCCTTTTTGGTAGGAAGAATAACCCATAAGGTAAGTATGTTTCTGAGCTATTTCGTGTTGACCCATTTGAGCGCGATAGGGTATAACTCTACTCAACCGCTAGGGATTTTATTGAGAAAGGTGTTCTACCATGAGCAAGAACCTCTCCCAGCAGGTCGTTCTCGACCGCCGCGGCTTCGTTGCCGCCACCTTCGCAACCGTCGCCGGCCTTGGTCTTGCCGGCTGCTCCGACACCAGCGCCGAGGCCGACAAGGGTTCCGCCGCCGGTTCCTCCAAGAGCTCCGAGGATACCGAGGCTTCCACCACGCTCGACGCTAAGGCATTCGACAAGCTCGTTGACAACGGCCCCAAGGCCGATGACGACGCCATCACCGGCAGCACCTGGGCCGCGGCCGTCAAGGACGCCGGCGTCTTTAAGATCGGTGGCGTTCAGACCTCTACGCTTTTCTCCCTCCTCAACGAGAAAGACGGTCAGACCCGCGGCTTCGACGCCGGTATCGCACAGCTCCTGTCCAACTACATTCTGGGCGAAAACAAGGTCGAGATCACCCAGGTGACCTCGGACACGCGCGAGTCCGTCCTGCAGAACGGCCAGGTCGACGCTGTCTTTGCCACCTACACCATCACTGACGAGCGCAAGAAGCTCGTCTCCTTTGCCGGTCCCTATTACTACACGCAGCAGGCCATCCTGGTGCTTGCCGATAACGACGACATCAAGAGCGTCGACGACCTGGCCGACAAGAACGTCGCCGTCCAGTCCGGCTCCAACGGCCCCGCCATCCTGGAGGAGTTCGCCCCCAAGGCCAGCCAGCAGGAGTTCAAGACCGACGAGGAGGCCCGCCAGGCACTCCAGCAGGGCCGCGTTGACGCCTACGTCATCGATAACAACATGCAGCAGAGCGCCCTGGTCCGCGAGCCCGGTAAGTACAAGATCGCCGGCAAGCCCTTCGGCAGCAAGGAGCCCTATGGTATCGGTCTGCCGCTCGATTCCGACGGCGTCGCCTTTGTCAACGACTTCCTTAAGAAGATCGAGGACGACGGCACCTGGACTGAGCTGTGGCAGATCTGCATCGGCGACCGTACGGGCGACACCAATGTTCCCGAGCTGCCCGAGATCGGCGCCTAGGCAGCGAGCCTGGTAACGGCCGCAACGAAACCATACGGAAACGCATGATGCGCTTTATTGCGGTAAACTGTTTCCTCACTGAGTTGTCGGGGCTTCCGTACACACGGGAGCCCCTTTCCTTACCGGCGGGAGGTCCGCATGAGTCTCTCCGAACTCTGGTCGCTCTATGGCCAGAACTATATCGACGCGCTGCTAGCAACCTGGGGCATGACGCTTGAGTCGTTTGCCATCGCCATGGTACTGGCCGTCGCCGTCACCGTGATGCGCGTGTCGCCGCTCAAGCCACTGCGCGTCTTTGGCGACCTGTATGTCCAGGTCTTCCGTAACATCCCCGGCATCGCGCTGCTCATCATCGTCGTCTATGCGCTGCCGCCGCTCAAGGTCGTTCTGCCCTACCGCACCTGCGTTATCGTCGCCACGGTCCTTTTGGGCTCGGCCTTTGGCTCCGAAAACTTTATGAGCGGCATCAACACCGTCGGCGTCGGCCAGGTGGAAGCCGCCCGCTCGCTCGGCATGAGCTTTAACCGCATCCTCGCCAAAATCGTGATTCCGCAGGCACTGCGCTCAAGCGTATTGCCCATGACGAACCTCTTTATCGCCGTCATGCTCACTACCGCCTTGGGCAGCCAGGTGCCGCTTAAGCCGCAAGAGCTTACCGGCGTGGTGAGCTACATCAACACGCGCTCGCTCGGCGGCGTCGCCGCGTTCTTTATCTCGGCGCTCGGCTACCTAGGCACGGCCTTTGTGGTGAGCCACATTGGCAACTACATCGATAAGAAGGTGAGGATCCTCCGATGAGCAAGCACTCCTCCCCTGCGCTTACCATGCGCGATGCGCTCTACGAGGCTCCCGGCCCCAAGATGCGCGCCAAGATTCGCATCGGCACCGCCATCTCACTCGTCGCCGTCGCCGCGCTCGTCGTCCTCGTGTTGCAGCGCTTTTATGTGACCGGCCAGCTTTCGGTCCACTATTGGTATTTCTTTACACACCTCACCACCTGGAAGTTCCTGCTTGCCGGCTTTGAGGGCACCGTTAAAGTCGCACTCACCGCCGGCGCCATCGCGCTGGTGCTGGGCTTAGCCCTTATGCTCGGCCGTACCAGCGAAATTAAGCCGCTGCAGCTGGTCTGCCGCGTGCTCACCGATTTCTTCCGCGGCGTACCGAGCCTCCTGTTCATCTACTTCTTCTTTTTGGTGCTGCCCCAGTACAAGATCGCGCTGCCGTCGTTTTGGATGCTCACGCTCCCTGTCGCGCTCGCCGCGGCAGGCGTACTTGCCGAGATTTTCCGCGCCGGCGTCAACGCCGTACCGCGCGGGCAGGTCGAGGCGGCCCAGGCACTTGGTCTCTCCAAGGCTAAAATCACCTTTAAAATCGTGTTGCCGCAGGCGATTCGGTTTATCATTCCGTCGTTGATTTCACAACTTGTAGTCGTGGTCAAGGACACCACCGTCGCCTACGTTGTGAGCTACCCCGACCTCATGCAAAACGCCCGCGTGCTCATTACCAACTACGACGCCCTCGTGTCGGTCTACCTGGTAATCGCGGTCATCTACATCCTCATCAACGTCGCGATTAACAAGGCTGCCGTCTATGTTTCGCACAAGACTGGCGCAACCATCATCCGCTAACGCTTTACCATTTCGAGTCATAAGGAGCCGAGCACCATGGCACAGAGCACCTCTTCCACCGGCAATCAGCCGCTGATCGAGCTCAGACACGTCGATAAGCACTATGGCGATCTGCACGTCCTCAACGACATCAATCTCTCGGTCGACCGCGGCGAGGTCGTCGTTGTGATCGGCCCCTCGGGCTCGGGCAAGTCGACCATGTGCCGCACCATCAACCGCCTGGAAACCATCGACTCGGGCGAGATCCTCATCGAGGGCGAGCCCCTGCCGCAGGAAGGCAAGGACCTTGCCCGCATGCGTGCCGAGCTGGGCATGGTGTTTCAGCAGTTCAACCTGTTTGCACATATGACGGTGCTGCAGAACGTCATGCTGGGACCGGTCGATGTGCTGGGTGTCTCCAAGGACGAGGCCCGCGAGCGCGCCATGGACCTGCTGGGCCGCGTGGGCGTGGCCGAGCAGGCCGACAAGGTGCCCGCACAGCTTTCGGGCGGCCAGCAGCAGCGCGTGGCCATCGCCCGTTCACTCGCCATGCAGCCCAAGGCCATGCTTTTTGACGAGCCCACAAGCGCCCTCGATCCCGAAATGATCAACGAGGTGCTCGAGGTCATGGTCCGTCTGGCCCAGAAGGGCATGACGATGATCGTCATCACGCACGAGATGAACTTCGCCCGCCGCGTGGCCGATCGCGTCGTCTTTATGGCCGACGGCCAGATTGTGGAAACCGGCACACCCGACGAGTTCTTCGACCACCCCCAGACCAAGCGCGCCCAGGACTTCCTCAACTCCATCAAGGGCCACTAACCCAATTGCCACGCGGGCAAATTCATCAGTAACGTTTGCCCCGCGTCACCCCTGTGCCATGTCCACCCGGATTCGAAAGCCGCAACCATGATCGGAACCCGCACCTCATCGTCCTACACCCCGCATGTCGACGTCGCCCCCGCCGACCGCCCACTCATCCTCGTCGCGCCGCGCTGGGAAGAGGCAGAGCCGTTTTTAACCGAGATGCTCTCCCCCAACGAGGAAATCGCAAGTGTCTTTGTCGATGCCATCCTTGCCGCTGGCGGCCTGCCGCTGCAGATGTCCATCACCGAGGACATTGAGGTCATCCGTCATTACGTCGATATCGCCGACGGAATCGCCATTCCCGGCGGCCCCGATGTCAATCCCAAACGTTGGGGCGATGATCGACCCTACGACCCCACCCTCTGCTGCGAGATCCGCGATAGTTTTGAGTTTAAGCTGGTCGACGAGGTGCTCCGCGCCAAAAAGCCGCTCTTTACCACCTGCCGCGGCACGCAGCTGCTCAACGTCGCCACTGGCGGCACCCTGTGCATGGACGTGCCGAGCCTGGGCGCTCGCGAGGGCCGCACGCAGTGGCGCCACACTCACGTGCTCAACGACCCCGTGCACCCTGTCGAGGTCATGCCGGGCTCGCTGCTGGAGCGCGCGGTTGGCGGGCACAGGCTGATCCAGACCAACTCCGCACACCACTGCTGCGTCGACCGTCTGGGTAAGAGCACGCGCTTGGTCGCCAAGGCTACCGACGGCGTTCCCGAGTGCATCGAAGTCGAAGGCCAGCCTTTCTGCCTGGGCGTGCAATGGCACCCTGAGTACACGTGGAAGACGCTCGAGACCGACTTTAACCTGTGGAAGTCGTTTGTCGAGGCAGCGGCCAAGGTAAAGCAGACCCGCTAGCTCGCGAACCGCACAGGCTTAAACCTTCCATGTCAGGGGGGGGCGGACACCAGCCACGGTGCCCGCCCCCCTGTATTTGGTATGCTCGGTATGATCATCCCCCACAAACAATCAAAGAAATCTCGACCGCAATTGGTCTAC
>CABRIC010000010.1 GCA_902470905.1 uncultured Collinsella sp.
GATCTACACAAGGCGTATCGTCGGCAGCGTCAGATGTGTATAAGAGACAGCATGATGGTCTTGCGGAGACAGTCGGCGAAGACGCGCGAGCCGGCTCCGGCTACGAGGGCTCGAACGCCCTGACGGCGTTCCCAGAGGTTGTTGAGGATATGCTCGACTTGCACGAGTGGGTCGTCGAGCGGTGTGCCATCGTCGTCGAGGGCGTGGGTGCAGATGTCGCTCACGAGCTCGGACAGTAGGTCGTCCTTGCTCTTAAAGAGACCGTAGAATGTCGCACGGCCTACGTGAGCGCGCGCGATGATGTCGCCGACGGCAATCTTGCCGTAGTCCTCTTCGCGTAGCAGCTCGGAGAACGCCGCAACGATGGCGGCGCGGCTTTTTTCTTTGCGGGCATCCATGGCTATGCATCCACGTGAACGAGCAGACAGCGGAGCGTGCCGGAGCAACCCTCGTAGGGGCGCTTGCCGGCGCCGTAGCCGACGGCTTCGATGTGGTAGCGTGAGGGCAGTTGGTCGGACGTACGCAGCGCGGTGACGATGGCGGCGCCCGTGGGCGTCACGAGCTCGCCAGCGACTGGTGCAGGCATGAGGGCGATATTGCCCGCCTGGCACAGGTTGACGACAGCGGGGACGGGAATGGGCATAAGGCCGTGGGCACAGTGGATGGTTCCGTGGCCCTCGGAGAGCGACTCGACCACGATATCCTCAATACCCAGGTCGTCGAGGCAGATGGCGACAGAGCAGACGTCGACGATGGAGTCGACGGCGCCTACCTCGTGGAACATGACGGTCTCGGGCGTTTTGCCGTGGGCCTTGGCCTCGGCGGCGGCGAGCGCGGTAAAGATGGCGAGCGCACGACGCTTAGCGCCATCGCTTAGCTGCGAGCCGTCGATGATGGCGGTGACGTCCGCCAAAGAACGATGGTGATGGTGGTGGGCGTGATGATGGCCCTCGTGGCCATGGCCGTGGGTCTCATGATCATGCTCATGGCAGTGTTCGTGCTCACCATGGTCATGATGGTGGTGCTCGTGCTCGTGCTCGGCAGCTGCTTTGTTGCCGTAGAGCCAGGCCATATCGTGATCGTGGTTCTCGAGCTCCTCTGCCAGCTGAACGTCAAAGTCGCAGGCGTCGATGCCATGCTTGTTTACGCGTGTAACGGCAACCTCAAACCCGTCAACCGGCAGTGTGGCGAGCTGTTCGCGCAGGTGCTCCTCGCTGGCGCCCAGATCGAGCAGGGCCGCGACGGTCATGTCGCCGCTGATGCCCGAGGTGCCGTCGATGATAAGCGTGTGCTGATGATTGGACATGGAATGCTCCTTAGCGGGCGCGGGGTGTGCCGGCGCTCAGATGATTGATAAGACTTGCCTGGTAGGCGGCGCCAAAGCCGTTGTCGATATTGACGACCGAAACGCCGCTGGCACAGGAGTTGAGCATGGCGAGCAGCGCGGCTACGCCACCAAAACTTGCGCCGTAGCCAACGCTGGTGGGAACGGCGATGACCGGACAGCTCACCAGACCGCCGATAACGCTCGCCAGCGCGCCCTCCATGCCGGCGATGGCGATGACCACCTGCGCCTGGGCAAGTTCCTCGGCATGCGCGAGCAGGCGGTGCAGGCCGGCGACACCTACGTCGTAGAGGCGGTCGACCTCGTTGCCATAGAACTCGGCCGTCAACGCGGCTTCTTCGGCGACGGGTAAGTCGCTCGTGCCGGCGCAGGCGACGACGATGCGTCCGTTGCCGGTAGGGGAGGGCTTGCCGCCCACGAGGGCGAGCTGTGCGTCCGGGACATATCCCAGGTCGATGCCGTTGTCGAGGAGCTCCGAGGTACGGGCTGCTTTTTCGGCATCCAGGCGCGTGACCAGGATGCGCTCCTGGCCGGCATCGCGCAGCGCTTCGATAATGGCGGCAATTTGCTCGGCGGTTTTACCGGCACCGTAGACAACCTCGCCGGCTCCCTGGCGCACTCCGCGCGAAAGATCGAGCTGTGCAAAACCCAGATCGGCGGTTGGCGCCGTTTGGATGCGCGCGAGGGCGACTGCCGGGGTGACTGCTCCGCCGGCAACATCGCTCAGCAATTGCTCAAGATCTTGCTTATCCATATATGTTCCCTTCGACGGCGCAAAGTCTAGCACTCAAAGGGTATGTTTCCGAACACTAAGACAAAATTGTTCGGAAACTATAGGACAGACTGATTCAATTGTTAGACGGATCGGCTAGTCACGCAGGATGATGTCCATGGCGAGCATCAGGTTGCGCTCGTCGATGGCAAACGGGGCGGCTTCGCGCGTCTTGGGCTTGGCGCAAAACGCGATGCCCGTGCCCGCAGCCTGAATCATGGGGATGTCGTTGGCGCCGTCGCCGATTGCCACGGTATGGGCCATGTCGACACCGCACTCAACTGCCCAGTCCAGCAGCTGGATGAGCTTGGACTCCTTGGTCACAATGTCGGCAGCCAACTTACCGGTGAGCTTGCCGTCCATGACTTCCAGGCGGTTGGCCAGGCAAAAATCGATGCCCGCGGCGGTTACGATCTTGTCAGCGACCTCGTGGAAGCCGCCGCTTACCACGCCGACCTTCCAGCCCTTGCTGTGTGCCGAGCGCACAAGCTTCAGCGCGCCGGGGGTAAACGTCACGCGCGCAAAGGTACGCTCGAACACGCTCTCGTCCAAGCCGGCGAGCAGCCCCACACGCTCCTCGAGCGCCTGCTTAAAGTCGAGCTCGCCGCGCATGGCACGTTCGGTGATCCGCGCAACTTGCTCACCCACGCCGGCCTCCTCGCCCAACAGGTCGATGACCTCCTGGTTGATGAGCGTGGAGTCGATATCCATAACGATGAGGCGTGCAGTCATGGCGGGCCTTTCCGAGTGCAGTTGTATTGGGGCACATTGTCGCACGCCGCAAGCCTGAGCGACGGCCGCGGTGCGTCAATTGTTTCGTCTCCGTCAAGTCTTTGGGCAGGAGCCACTTTTTCGCGGCACATCGACGCGGGTGCGATAAGATAGAACGCCATGTCTGGCTGCGCGGTTTACGCAGGCTGGGCAAATCTGTACGACGCCGCCCGGAACGACACGGGGCGGCACAGATCCATAAAGGAGGATCACTGGTATGAGCCAGACCCGTCCCATCGACGAGCATTCCATGCACACCCGTACCTGCGGCGAGCTTCGCCGCGAGAACGTGGGCGAAGAGGTCACCCTCACCGGTTGGGTGAGCCGTCGCCGTGACCACGGCGGCCTTATTTTCTGCGACCTTCGTGACCGCGAGGGCATCACGCAGCTCACCTTCGACCCCGAGCACTCCGACGGCGACGCCTTTAAGATCGCCGAGACCATGCGTCCCGAGTGGCCCATCAAGATCCACGGCGTCGTGCGCTCCCGTGGCGAGGAGACCACCAACACTAAGCTCGCGACCGGCGAGATCGAGGTCCTGACCGACCACGCCGAGGTTCTCAACACGTCCGTCACCCCGCCGTTCCAGATCGAGGACGGCATCGAGACCAGCGAGGACACCCGCCTGCGCTATCGCTATCTGGACCTCCGTCGTCCCGAGATGATGGCCAACCTCAAGCTGCGCTCCGACTTTACCTTTGCCATTCGCGAGGCGCTGCACAACCGTGAGTTCATGGAGGTTGAGACGCCCTCCCTGTTTAAGTCCACGCCCGAGGGCGCCCGCGATTTCATCGTTCCCAGCCGTATTCAGCCGGGCAACTTCTACGCCCTGCCGCAGTCCCCGCAGCTCCTGAAGCAGCTGCTCATGGTCGGTGGCGTCGAGCGCTACTACCAGGTTGCCAAGTGCTTCCGCGACGAGGACCTGCGTGCCGACCGTCAGCCCGAGTTCACCCAGGTCGATATCGAGATGTCCTTCGTGGACCAGAATGACGTCATGAGCGCGCTCGAGGAGGTCCTGGCCGACGCCTTCGGCCGCATGGGCGTCGAGATGCCCATGCCGCTGCGTCGCATGGACTACTGGGAGGCCATGGACACCTATGGCTCCGACAAGCCCGATACCCGCTATGGCATGCACCTGGTCGACCTGACCGACATCTTTGCCAACTCCAAGTTCAAGGTCTTTGCGACTGCCGCAAACGAGGAGGGCTCTGCCGTCAAGGCCATTAACGCCAAGGGCGCCGGTGCCTGGGCACGTGCCAAGATCGATAAGCTCGCCGGCGTGGCTTCCACGTTTGGCGCCAAGGGCCTGGCTTGGATCGCCTTCCGCGAGGACGGCTCTATCAACAGCCCCATCGTCAAGTTCTTCTCGGACGAGGAGATGGCAGCCCTGCGCGAGCGCATGGACGTCGAGCCCGGCGACCTTGTGATGTTTGCCGCCGGCCCGCGCCTGCTCTCTGACGAGATCCTGGGCGGCATGCGTTCCCACATGGCCAACGCGCTCGAGATCAAGCGCGAGGGCCACGACTTCCTGTGGGTCGTCAACTTCCCGCTGTTCCACTGGGATGAGGACCGTAAGGCCTATGCCGCCGAGCACCAGCCCTTCACCCTGCCGACCGAGACCGACATCGCCAAGATCGAGGCCGACCCGTTGGCAGCCGGTTCTTGCACCTACGACTTTGTCATGGACGGCTTTGAGGCCGGCGGCGGCGGTATGCGTATCCACAACGCCGAGATGCAGATGTCCATGCTCAAGCTCCTGGGCTTTACCGAGGAGCGCGCCGAGTCTCAGTTCGGCTTCCTCATGGAGGCCCTCAAGTTTGGTGCGCCCCCGATGGGCGGTTTCGCTCTGGGCCTGGACCGCGTGTGCATGCTGCTCACCGGTTCCGACTCCATCCGCGACGTCATGGCGTTCCCCAAGACGGCCAGCGGCTCCGACCTTATGTCGGGCGCTCCGAGTGCCGTTAGCGGCGCCCAGCTCAAGGACGTCAGTCTGCGCCTGATGTAGGGAAGCGGCTACATATTGCCTGTAACGAGGGAAGGACACGTGCCTTCCCTCGTTTTTTTATGTCGTGACGTCATGGTTTGGAGGCTTGCCGTCGTGCGCCGGGAAACTACAACCCGGAATCTGCGTCCAGAAGGGGTCGCGCTTTCCCAAAGGGGGTCCTTTGGGAAAGCGCGACCCAGTATTCGGCAAAATAATGGGGCACAGTTTCCGGTTGAGCTGTCTAACGGAAACTGTGCCCCAGAATGAGCGCTCAAACGGGACAGGCTTTCCGCAACAACTGTCTGGCGGAAAGCCTGCCCCCAGTTTCTTATAGTGAGTCTCTCTGGATCAGCTGCATGTGCATCACGGAGGTGGTGGGCTCGGCACCCTTGATCATGTCGAGCGCAATGTTGGCGGCCATGTGTCCTTCTTCGCGCAGGGGCTGGCGGACGGTCGTGAGCGCGGGGACGCAGCGCGCCGCAATCTCGTGATCGTCGAAGCCGACGACAGAAACGTCCGCAGGAACGGATAGGCCTGCCTCGTTGAGTGCGGTGATGACGCCAGCCGCGATACGGTCCGATCCGCAGAGCACGCCATCGAAAGCGATCTCGCGCGCGAGAATCTGGTGCATGGCCTGATAGCCGTCTCCGCTGTTCCAGCCGGTATAGATAACGTTTGCGTTTGGGAGGTCTTCGCCCAAGACGGCGCGGTAGCCGCGCAGGCGGTCGGCAACAGCGGGGTTGTCTTGCGGTCCCAACACGGCGACGATATCTTTGCGCCCGCGATCCTTTATGGCGAGTGCCGCAAAGCGTCCGCCCTCTTCGTCGTCAGAGTAGACTGTCGAGAACACATCGCGATAGGGGTGGCCCTCGAGCTGGCCGCACAACACGGTGGGTACGCCCAGCTCGCACAGTACCTCGAGCAGCTCGCTGCCCTTGTAGGGGGAGACGTCGATCACGGCGTCGAACGAGCGGCGCTCAAAGTGCTCGCGTGCGCGGTTGCGCTCATGCGTAGAAGACGCCTGCAAGATAACGGGCAGATAGGACGACTCCGACAGTTCCTCAGTAATGCCGCTCAAAAACTCGCTATAAGTGGGGTCGCTGAAGAGTTCACTTAGGGGCTCGGTCACGAGCACGGCGATGATTTCCGTGCGCCCGACAGCGAGCGCTCGGCCACGAGCGTTGGGGACAAAATTGACTTCCTTGGCCGCCGCGCGGACGCGCCTTTTGGTTTCCTCGCTAATGCGGGGCGAATCGTTGAGAGCGCGCGATGCCGTGGAGCGCGACACGCCGGCAGCTGCGGCAACCTCGGCAAGCGTAGGTGCGGTGCGAACTGATTGGGTCATGGCGTCTCCTGGAGAATGCGGTCGATGTTGTCGCTGATACGGGCTGGTGCGGATACAGCTTACTATAGTGCGCCTGAACAGCGTTCATGATATCCGGTGACCGGTGTCGTTTTGCAACCAAGCCGCAATCGAATACGTCTCGTATGGGTGAGATATCAGCGGGCGTGGCGGTTGCATACAAGCTTGAGAACGATGTCTTGCGCTGAGTTTCGATACTCAGGGTGACATAAGTGTCGCGGTTGTACAACCGGTTGCACCGTTAATCCGACCAAATCGACCGTTCAGCGGACAACCGGTTGCACAGTTTTTTGCATCGCCCGTAAGATAAGGACAACCGGTTGCACAAGAATCACTACGATGACGAAGGAGCATCACCATGGACACCATTAACGATTGGGAAAACCAAGCGCTCACCCATAGGAACCGCCTGGCACCCCATGCGTACTTTATGGGTTATGAGACCGCCGATCTCGCTGCAACGTACAGCCGCGAGCTGTCGCGCGGGTTTGTCCAGCTGTCCGGCTCGTGGCAGTTCCGCCTCTTTGAGGGCCCCGCTGCCGTCTCCAACGAGGAACTCTCCACGTACAAGCCCGAGTGGGATCACGTGGAGGTTCCGCACCTGTGGCAGGTGGACGGCTATGGCAACCTTGCCTACACCGACGAGGGTTTCCCGTTCCCGGTTGATCAGCCGTTCATTCCCTCCGACGACCCCACGGGCGTCTACCAGCGCATCGTCAACCTTCCCGCCGTTCCTGCCGGCGCTCGCGAGATCATTCGCTTCGACGGCATCGAGAGCTATGGCGAGCTGTACGTCAACGGTCAGTATATCGGCATGACCAAGGGTTCGCGCCTGTCTGCCGAGTTCGACGTGACCGACGCGCTCGTCGAGGGCGACAACCTGTTTGCGGTCAAGGTCCTGCAGTACAGCGATGGCAGCTACATCGAGGATCAGGACATGTGGTGGGCCTCGGGCATCTTCCGCGATGTGTACCTTATGCAGCGTCCCGCCGCGCACCTGGTCGACTTTAGGTTCCGCACGCACCGCGAGGGCGATGCCGCTCTGATCACGCTCGATACGGTTGCCGAGGGCGCTTCCCGCGTTGTGTTTACGCTCAGCGATGGCGAGAACGTGGTGGCTACGGGTGAGTGCGTCGACAGCCATGCCGAGTGCAGCGTGACCGATGCCCACTTCTGGAATCCCGAGGACCCCTTCCTCTACGATCTTACGTTTGAGGTCTACGACGACGACAAGGTGAGCGAGTACGTCCCGCATCGCCAGGGTCTTGCCGAGGTGACGGTCGAGGGCAATCATATCTACCTCAACGGCACTTACTTTAAAATGCATGGCGTCAACCGCCACGATCACGACGATCACAAGGGCCGCGCCGTGGGCCTCGATCGCATGCGCCGCGACCTGGAGCTCATGAAGCAGCACAACATCAACGCAGTGCGCACCTCTCACTATGCCAATGACCCGCGCTTCTACGAGCTGTGTGATGAGTATGGCATCATGCTGGTCGCCGAGACCGATATGGAGAGCCACGGCTTCGAGAATATCGGCAACATCGCCCTGGTTACCGACGACCCGGCATGGGAGCCGGCCTACGTCGACCGTATTGAGCGCCTGGTGATGCAGGAGCGCAACCACGCGTGCATCATCATGTGGTCGCTGGGCAACGAGAGCGGCTATGGCTGCAACATCCGCGCGATGTACGCCAAGGCTCACGAGCTCGATGGTCGTCCGGTCCACTACGAGGAGGACCGCAACGCCGATACCGTCGACGTCATTTCCACGATGTACTCCCGTGTGTCGCAGATGAACGACTTTGGTGAGCATCCGTTCCCCAAGCCGCGCATCAACTGCGAGTATGGCCACTCCATGGGTAATGGCCCCGGAGGTCTGTCCGAGTACCAGGAGGTCTTCGATCGCTGGGATTGCATCCAAGGCCAGTTTATCTGGGAATGGTGCGACCACGGTTTGGCTGCTGTGACCGAGGACGGCATTGCCTACGATATGTATGGCGGCGACAACGGCGATTACCCCAACAACAGCAACTTCTGCATCGATGGCATGGTGTTCCCCTGGCAGCAGCCGAGCCCGGGCCTTACCGAGTACGGCCAGGTCATCTGCCCGGTTCGCATGGCTTATGACGCCGAGGCGGGCGAGCTGACTGTCACCAACAAGCGCTGGTTTACCACCCTCGAGGATGTTTGCCTGTCGGCGGAGACCCTGGTGGACGGCGACGTGGTCTGCCGCAAGACGCTCATGCCCGGTGCGGTTGCCCCCGGTGAGTCCGTCCAGCTTCCGCTGGTGATTCACGAGGCCGCGGTAGGCGAGACCCTGCTGACTGTGCGCGCCTACACCATGGCCGCTCACGTCTGGTGCGAGCCGATGTTCCAACTGGGCGCAAACCAGTTTGCCATCGCAAACCATCCGGCGCCGGCCATTGCGGCTCCCACTCGTCCTGAGCTTACGGTCGAGGAGACCGAGCAGGAGATTCGCATTCACTCCCTCAACGGCGAGCTGACCTTCAGCAAGGTAAACGGCACCGTGAGCGAGTGGAAGGCATCCGGCCGTGACGTCATGGCCTCTGGTCCCCAGGTTGGTTTTTGGCATCCGCTCGTCGACAACCACGCCCAGGAGTACGACTCCCTGTGGAAGGACAACTTCATTGATGTAATGCAGACGTCCACCCGCAAGGTTTTTTGGAAGCAGGACGGCAATGCGGTCGTCGTTACCGTGAGCCAACGTATTGCTCCTCCCGTCCGCGCGTTCGGCATGCGCGTCGAGCTTGTCTACACCGTGCTTCCGAGCGGTCGCGTCGACCTCAAGGTTTCCGGCGAGCCCTACGGCGACTATTCGGACATTATCCCGCGCATCGGCATCTCCTTTGAGGTTCCTGGTTGCGATCGTGCCGTCGAGTGGTATGGCCACGGCCCGGGCGAGAACTATCCGGACTCGCTGCGTGCCAACCCGGTCGGTCATTACCGCACTACGGTCGACGACATGTTCACGCCCTACGTTATGCCTCAGGACTGTGCCAACCGCGAGGGTACCCGCTGGGTTGCCCTGCGCTCTAGCCACGGTGATGGCGTGCTGGTGACTCGTCCGGCCGACGCCGCTTCCAACCCGTTCTCGTTCTCGGCATGGCCCTATAGCTGCGAGGCTATTGATAATGCCAAGCACGTCTACGACCTTGTTCCGGGCGACACGGTCACGGTTAACATCAACGACCAGCTGCTCGGCCTTGGCTCGAACTCTTGGGGTTCCGAGGTGCTCGATTCCTATCGCACCCGTTTTGAGAGCTTCAGCTTTGAGGTGTCCCTGCGACCGCTGACGTCTGCCGATTTGGCTCAGGCGCTGGCACCCATTAAGGAGGCATAAGCCATGCATGTCTTTAACTCGCGCGCCGATTTCGACGCTCAGATGAAGTCCGTCAAGAAGTGGATGCGTACCGGCCAGGCGCTCGACGGCGTTTCTGAACTGCAGCACGATGTGGCGTACTCCATCGGCGACTCGCTGGTGTACTGGTGGGTCTATGCCCGCGAGGCCGCAACCGCCGACCTGGTCGGTCACCGTCGCTACCATGCCGTGCTCGCTCCGCTCGACGGCGACCTGACCGTCGAGGTTGCCCCCAAGGCAGGCCTCACCTGCACCCGCGCTTACAGCGATATCGATGATCGCGAGCGCTTTGAGGGGGCGGGGGAGACCGTGACGATTCCCGCCGGCGGCGTTGCCGTCGTCGAAATTGACGAGGCCTACCGTGTCGTGGCCGATGCCGCGGATCCCCGCGTCGTGGTACTGCACGTGACGGTCGAAGGTTATTCCTTCCCCAACAAGTAGTATTCGTCCGCCTGGACGTTTGCTTCGCGCCGTTAAGGGGGATGGCTTTGTTGACTCCCTTTTCCCCATTCCCCTTAGCAGGTGCGCCGTCCGTGTTTGCACTTGCAGCTCGGACGGGTTTAGATGACATTTAATAGATGATTGGGAGGGCTTATGAGCTCTGAAAAACGAGGAACGATTGGTTCGTTCGCTCTGCTGGGCATGACGGTCGCCGCCGTGTTCGGTATCAAGAACATCATCAACAACAACGCGGCCATCGGCTTAGCAGCCGCGCCGTCGTTCTTCTTCGCCACGCTTTTGTACTTTGTCCCCTATACCCTGGTTACCGCCGAGTTCGTCGGCCTTAACAAGGACTCCGAGTCGGGCGTGTACGCATGGGTTAAGACCTCGATGGGTGGTCGCTGGGCGTTCCTGACGGCATTTAGCTACTGGTTCGTTAACCTGTTCTTCTTTGCGTCCGTCCTGCCCAACGTCATCATCTACGCGAGCTACGTGTTCTTTGGTGCCAACGCCGAGCTTTCGCAGCTGTGGATCACCATTATCGAGATCGTTGTCTTTGCTATCGCCACGTGGGTTTCGACCAAGGGCGCTAAGTGGATCGGCTCCATTTCCTCCTTCGGTTCGACCGCGGCTCTCGGCCTGACCGCCGTGTTCATCCTGCTGTCCCTGGCTGCTGCCTTTGGCGGCGTTGAGTTCGCTACGGCTCCTACTCCCGCTAACATGGCTCCCGACATGAGCAACTTCGCAACTGCGTGGGGCTTCTTCGGTACGCTTGCCTGGATCATCCAGGGCGTTGGCGGCGCTGAGTCTGTCGGCGTGTTCCTTAACGACCTTAAGGGTGGCGTCAAGGCCTTCGTGCGCACCGTCGTTATCGCCGGTCTGACCATCGGCCTTCTGTTTGCAGGCGCTTCGCTGCTGGTTAACCTGTTCATCCCCGAGGGCGGCGTTGCCATCTCCACCGGTATCTTCGACGTATTCGGCGCTGTCTTTGCCCACTTTGGCATTCCCATGGAAGTGTCTACGCGCGCCATCGGCTTGATCCTTCTCGCCGCCACGCTGGGCTCCCTCATGATGTGGACCTCTGCTCCCATCAAGGTTTTCTTCACCGAGATCCCCAAGGGCGTTTTTGGTAGCAAGATCGTCGAGCTCAACGAGCATGGCATTCCCGCCCGCGCCGCTTGGCTGCAGTTCGCCATCGTCGTCCCCATCCTGATCATCCCGGCCCTGGGCTCCGGTAACCTCGACGACCTGCTCATGATCGTCACCAACATGACTGCTGCCACCGCTCTGCTTCCGCCGCTGCTGATTTTGCTTGCCTACTTTATGCTGCGCAAGAACTTTGACGCCGCTCCCCGTGACTTCCGCATGGGCTCGCGTAGCTTTGGCCTGGTCGTTGCTGCATTCCTGCTCGTGGTCTTCTGCTTCGTGCTTATCTGCGGCACCATTCCGCTCGATCAGCCTCTGTGGCTGACGCTGGTCTACAACGTTGGCGGCGTGGTTGTCTTCCTGGGCCTTGCCGTGATGTGGTACAACCGCTACATCAACCGCCTGCGCGAGACCGATCCCGAGGCCGCCGAGAACGAGCTGCGCCCCTCCGTCCTTGACATGATGGAGTAACGGCTAGGATTAATCTACGGCTGTGGAATAAATCGATTCCCTTTCCTAAGGAGGGGCCTTACGAGGCCCCTCCTTTTGTGTTTTGGGGCATGGTTTTGGACCCCGTGGTCAAAAAATGCCAAATATGAGTACTGTTGCAAAAGAGGTGTCATATTTTTCGGCCTGCTCTGAGCGAAAATGGGCTCAAAATCAATTTATCTAACCCCCTTTAAAGGGCGTTTGACGGCTTTCAACCTCTTCGAATCGCTCAAAGTAGGCAATTTTGCTCTCGATTTTGCTGCCACTAAATTGGTGACAGTACTCATATTTGCCACTTTTTGACCGCGAGGTGTTCAGAGGAGCTCTCGAGAAGCATCTAACGGTACAATAGCTACCACATGGCTGGGTTTTGCCGGCCGAATGTACGACGTCGCGGGAGGGGACATGGTCGAGTTTACAAAGACGATTAAAGATCCGTTGGGACTGCATGCCCGCCCGGTTGCGCTGCTCTATGACATCATTGCCAAGCATCGTAGCGACGTGTCGGTCAGCATCGGCGACCGCCATACCGACGGTCGCGACGTTATGGGCCTCATGGCTCTCTACGGCGAGTGCGGCGAGGACATCATCTTCCGCGTTTCGGGCGTGGATGAGGCTTCCTGCGTTACGTCGATCAGAAACCTCTCACTCTAATCTCAACAATGCAACAAAGGGGACAGTCCCCTTTGTTGCATAAATTGGTATGACAAGGCACCGCAAAGAGATGATCTTTGCCGCGCCTTTTTGTTTCGTATAGGAAACTTTTTCGAAATCTGAATAGGGACCCTTTCCAAAAAGTTAACCACGTGCTAGTTTACTATAGCGAACATAGACGTGGTTAACTTTTAACGCGTCGATGTTGAGGACGAACTGACGTTAGGAGCCACTCATGTCTTGCGGACCGCAGATGCCGGCAATGCCGCTTTCGATGGTAAAAGCGGGCGAAACCGTGCGCGTGTCTCGTGTAAAGGGCAATGAGGACATGAAACACCACCTCAAGGACCTCGGCTTTGTCGAGGGCAACGAAATCCACGTGGTGAGCTCGAGTGGCGCCAATATCATCGTCACTGTGCTGGGCGCACGCTTTGGCATTGATTCCAAGGTTGCCATGCACATCATGACCGTCGGTTAGTCGACGGTATTTCTGTACGCACTGAAAGGGGGACAAGTAAATGAAGACGTTGGGTGACGTTAAGGTGGGCGAGAGCTCCACCATCGTCAAGCTTCACGGTGAGGGTGCGCTTCGCCGCCACCTTATGGACCTGGGGCTCATCAAGGGCACTTCGTTCAAGGTCGTGAAGGTTGCACCGCTCGGTGATCCGGTCGAGATCAACGTGCGCGGCTACGAGCTTTCCATCCGCAAGGAGGAGGCCGCCGTCGTCGAGGTCCAGTAAGGGCTCACGACGTATATTTCTGCAGATAAAGTTAGGTTTTTCTAACTTAATGCAGCATCTTTGAAGCACATTATCCAGCCTGCGCGGAGAAAGCAGCGCAGGCACACAAGGAAGAAGGATTGAATGGCGGATTCTCAGATCCATGTCGCGCTGGCGGGTAACCCCAACTGCGGCAAGACCACGCTTTTCAACCTGATTACCGGCGCCAACGGCTACGTTGGCAACTGGCCCGGCGTCACGGTTGAGAAAAAGGAAGCCAAGCTCCTAAGCGACAAGAACGTTACCATCACGGACCTCCCTGGCATCTACTCGCTTTCCCCCTACAGCCCCGAGGAGCAATGCTCGCGCGATTACCTCATGAGCGGCGAGCCCGATGTTGTCGTCCAGGTGGTCGACGCCACCAACCTCGAGCGTAACCTGTACCTGGCGCTTCAGGTTATCGAGACCGGCCTGCCCGTGGTCGTTGCCCTCAACATGGCCGACCTGGTCGAGAAGAACGGCGATAAGATCGACACGGACAAGCTTTCCAAGAAGCTCGGCTGCCCGGTCATGATGATCTCGGCTCTTAAGAACAAGGGCATCAAGGAGCTGTTCGAGCAGGTCAAGAAGTCCGCTGCTTCTAAGGGCCAGGTGCCGGAGCACAAGTTCGATTCCTCCATCGAGGACGTTCTGGACCACATCGAGAATAACCTGCCTGCGAGCGTTCCCGCCAACAAGCGCCGCTACTACGCGGTCAAACTGTTCGAGCGCGACGCGGACGCCTGCAAGCTCATCAACCTCACCAAGGAGAAGGCCGCTCGCGTGGAGCAGCTGGTCGCCCAGTGCGAGCAGGACTGCGACGACGACGCCGAGTCCATCATCACCGGCGAGCGTTACGGCGTGATTGCCCACATCATTGACGAGTGCCTCACCAAGGCTCCGGCAAAGATGAGCACCTCCGAGAAGATCGACCGCGTGGTTACCAACCGTATCCTGGGCCTGCCGATCTTTGTGGTCATCATGTTCTGCGTGTACTACATCGCCGTTTCTACCTTGGGCGGCACGGTGACCGACTTCACCAACGACCAGCTCTTCGGTACCGACGGTTGGTATGTGCTCGGCCAGGGTCGCGACGCCTACGACGCGGCCGTCGAGGCTGCGGGTGACAATGCCGACCCGGTCGACCCGGCACAGTACGGCCCCTATGTCCCGGGTATCACCACCGTGGTGCACGACGCCCTTGTGGCGGGCGGCACCGAGGACGGTGGCCTGGTCGATTCGCTGGTCTGCGACGGCATCGTCGGCGGCCTGGGCGCCATCTTCGGCTTCGTCCCGCAGATGTTCCTGCTGTTCGTTATGCTGTCCTTCTTGGAGGACTGCGGCTATATGGCCCGCGTCGCCTTCATCATGGACCGCGTGTTCCGCCGCTTTGGCCTGTCCGGTAAGTCCTTCATCCCCATGCTCGTGTCCTCGGGCTGCGGCGTCCCCGGCGTCATGGCTACCAAGACCATCGAGAACGAGAAGGACCGCCGCATGACGGTCATGACCACCACGTTCATTCCCTGTGGCGCTAAGCTGCCGATCATCGCCCTGCTCATGGGTTCCATCATCGGCGATTCTTCTACCACCGCCGCGTGGATCAGCCCGCTCTTCTACTTCCTGGGCGTCTTTGCCGTCATCGCCTCGGGCCTCATGCTCAAGAAGACCAAGCTCTTCGCCGGCCGCCCGACCCCGTTTGTCATGGAGCTCCCCGCTTACCACTTCCCGGCGATCCGCTCCTGGGCGCTGCACGTGTGGGAGCGCTGCTGGGCCTTTATCAAGAAGGCCGGCACGATCATCTTCGCCTCTACCGTCGTGGTGTGGTTCCTCTCCAACTTTGGTAGCTACAACGGCTCCTTTGGCTTCCTGCCTGCGATGGACGGCATCCCCGAGGAGTTCATGGACTACTCCGTGCTCGCCATGCTGGGCAACCTGGTCGCTTGGATCTTCGCCCCGCTCGGCTTTAGCACCTGGCAGGCAACCGCGCTGACTGTCTCTGGCCTCGTCGCCAAGGAGAACGTTGTCGCCACCGCCGGCTCGCTGCTGTCCGTCGCCGACGCGGGCGAGACCGACCCGAGCCTGTGGACCGCGTTTGCCGGCATGTTCCCCACCATGGGCGCCTGCGTTGCCTTCGGCGCGTTCAATCTGCTGTGCGCTCCGTGCTTTGCCGCTATGGGTACCATCCGCAACCAGATGGACTCCGGCAAGTGGACCGCGATTGCCCTCGGCTACGAGTGCGTCTTCGCTTGGGTGATCGGCCTGTTCATCAACCAGTTCTATAACCTGCTTGTCCTTGGGCAGTTTGGCTTCTGGACGGTTGTGGCTATCGTGCTGCTGGTCGCGATGCTCTTCCAGATTTTCCGTCCTATGCCCAAGCACGCTTGGACCGACGAGGACGAGACCAACACTGCTTCCGCTGCAGTTTCCGCCTAAGTCCGAATAAGGATCAACCCCTTTCCACGAGCCCGGGTGTCTCAGTGACACTCGGGCTTTTTGACGCAATGGGGGGACAGATTGCTTTGCTCCAGAAGTATGATGTGGCGTTTCCGCAGATAAAACCGACCAAAATAAACCTGTCCCTATTTGGTAGGTGGAGAATGGGGTAAAGTAAGTGATGGTTAACTAGAGGAGGCTTGCTATGGCACCTATCGATATTGTTGTACTGGCTGTTATCGGCGTTGCGTTTGTCGCCGTGTGCGTGCGCATCTACCGCAAGGGCACCTGCGCCGACTGCGCTCAGGGTGGCGTTTGCACGGGGCATTGCTCCAACAAAAAGACGTGCGCTGCACTTAAGGGCGTAGACAAAATCGCCGAAGACTTGGGTCGCGGTATCAAATAAGGTCCGGACATCCAAGCGCTCCGCGGGCATCCGTTCGCGGGGCGCTTTGTGCATTTGAGGGAGAGCACGGCGAGTCGAAGAGTATTTTTGGGGTATCGTTAACTGGACTATTAATTGGCAACTTATCTATAACGGAGTAACCGCATGAGCGCTCGCGTAACCATGAAGGACATAGCCGCCGAGCTTGGCGTTTCCATCAATACCGTGCACAAGGCTCTGACGGGAAAGGCCGGCGTGAGCGAATCCGTGCGCGCCAAGGTGAACGCTAAGGCCGAGGCCATGGGCTATCACCGCAACACAAGTGCCTCAAGCCTGCGCCGCAAGGATATCAATCTGGTGTTTTGCCTGCCCCGCGCATCGCGCGAAGGAGCGTACTTTTTCCGTTACCTGTGGGAAGGTTGCAATCGCTTTGAACAGGAGGTCATCGACCGGGGCATTACGGTTGAGCGCGTTGAATTTGGCGTGGGCGGCTACGCTGATGCACTCGAGCAAATCGACGAGCGTCTGCAGGTGGGCGAGAAGATTGATGGCTTGCTCGCCTATGCGCCGGGCGACGATCGTGCGACTGAGCTTTTGGGGCAGATCGCCGAGGCGGGCGTGACGATTGAGCTTGTCGACGGCGACCGTCCGCATTTGAATCGTTTGGGTGCGAGCTTGGCCGATTATTCGACGGCAGGCAGCCTTATGGCCGAGCAGGCGGCAAACCTGGTCCATGCTTCTGGGGCCGACGCCCGCGTGCTCCTTTTGACAGGCGACCCATATACCGATTCGCACTATCTAACCGCCCGCGCCTTCCACAATTACCTGCGCGAACGTGATATTCCATGGCAGGTTGAGGATCTTGCAGGTGCCCATGCGCAAGTCAAACAACTCGAGCATGAGCTCGAAAAGCGCTTGAGTGCGCCGGACGCCCCCGAACTTATCTGTAGCGTTTTTGCCGTTGGTTCCGAAGTGGTTGCCGACGCGCTCGTCTCGACCGGCAAGGCCGGTCGGGTCATGGTGATCGGCAACGACCTGTTTCCCGAAAGCGCCCTGGCCTTGCGCCGCGGTATCTTTACCAATATTGTCTATAAGGACCCGACGAGCCTGGCGTATCGCGGCGCCAAGACACTGGGCGATTATTTGCTGTGGGGAAGGACCCCGACGGAGCCCGTCCAGAAGGGCGCCGTCGAGATGGTATTTGCCAGCAATGTCGACCGCTACTGCGAACTTGCGGGTATTTAGCCGATTGAGCAGGTACCCCCTCTTGCGACGTGCATTATTGGGAGTATTCAGCATTGGCATGCCCTGAATGAGGTGCAGAACGACTGTTTTAAGTGCCCCCGATGGCGTAATTTGCCATCGGGGGCACTTTTTATGCCGATCGGGCGCTATCTGCGTTCCAAATAGGACGCTGAGGATGGCGCACGGCGCGCTCCAATGCTGAATACTCCCAAAAATGTACGTCGGGACATGACCTACCTGAGCAAAAGCGCTCAAGTTCGGTGTTCGGGGACGCCAACCGGTCCGCAATGCATGCAAGTCACAGCTCCGGCAACCGTTGAACGGGCAAAACCTACCGTTCACCCCATGGTTGTTAGGTGAACGTTCACCTTTTGAGTCGTAATGGATTAGTATGGTGAACGTTCACCTAGAGGATGACGAGCGTATTGTGCGCCCGCTCCGCAAACAAAGGGGTTGTTTGATGAAAAACTTCATGGACGATCAGGATTTCCTGCTGAGCACCAAGACCGGCGAGGAGCTGTTCCACAACTTTGCCGAGGGCATGCCCATCGTCGACTACCACTGCCACATTTCTCCCAAGGAGATTTGGGAGGACAAGCGTTTCGAGAACATCACCGAGGTTTGGCTGGGCGGCGACCACTACAAGTGGCGCCTGATGCGTGCCAACGGCGTCGACGAGCGCTTTATCACTGGCGACGCCCCTGCTCGCGAGAAGTTCCAAAAGTGGGCCGAGACCCTGGGTCGCTGCGTCGGCAACCCCGTCTTTGAGTGGAGCCACCTGGAGCTTAAGCGCTACTTTGGCTACGAGGGCGTCCTCAACGGCAAGACTGCCCAGGAGGTTTGGGACCTTGCCAACGCCAAGCTCGCCGAGGCCAGTTTCACCTGCCGCAACCTGATCAAGCAGTCCAACGTCCGCATGATCTGCACTACTGACGACCCCGCCGACAGCTTTGAGTGGCACAAGAAGATTGCCGCCGACGACAGCTTTGACGTTCAGGTCGTTCCCGCCATGCGCCCCGATGCCGCTTTGCGCATCGAGCGCGGCCAGGAGTTTGCCGACTACTGCAAGCACCTTTCCGAGGTTGCCGGCGTTGAGGTCAGCGACTTTGAGGGCATGAAGGCTGCCATTTCCAAGCGCTACGACGTTGCTCACGAGCTGGGCTGCCGCGCCTCCGACCACGCACTCGACTACGTTATGTACGTCCCGGCTACCGCCGACGAGATCGAGGCTATCTTTGCCAAGGGTCTGGCTGCCGAGCCGCTTACCGAGGAAGAGGTCCTCAAGTACAAGACTGCCTTTATGCAGTTCGTTGCCGGCGAGTATGTCCGTCTGGGCTGGGCCATGCAGCTGCACTTTGGCTGCAAGCGCGACAACAACCGCGCCATGTTCGCCAAGCTCGGTCCCGACACCGGCTACGACTGCATCTCCAACTACACGCCGTCCGACCAGCTCGCCGATTTCCTCAACTCCATCCAGGAGACCTGCGGCCTGCCCAAGACCATCCTGTACAGCCTGAACCCCATCGATAACACCATGATCGATACCGTCATGGGCTGCTTCCAGGAGGCTCCGACCGCCGGTAAGATCCAGAACGGCTCCGCCTGGTGGTTCAACGACAACGAGGTCGGCATGCGCGAGCAACTCACGGCTCTGGCTAACGAGGGCGTGCTGGGCAACTTTGTGGGCATGCTTACCGACTCCCGCTCTTTCCTGTCCTATCCGCGCCACGAGTACTTCCGTCGCGTGCTGTGCAGCGTGATCGGCGAGTGGGTCGAGCAGGGCAAGTACCCGGCCGACATGGAGCTGCTGGGCAGTATCGTGCGCGACATCAGCTACAACAACGCGGTCCGCTACTTTGGCTTTGATTTGGACACCGTCGAGGCATAAGCCTGCATCGAATCACATCGAACTCGGGAGCGCCGTTGCCACACGCGGCGCCCCCGTTTTGCTTGCACGCTAACAGCTATCTAAGGAGAGACACAGATGGAGAACATCAGCTACGATGCGCTCGAGACGATCGGCTACAAGGGCTATTTGCTGCCCAAGGATGCTCCCGAGAAGGTTCTGCAGTTTGGCGAGGGCAATTTCCTGCGCGCCTTCGTCGACCGTTTCTTTGACATGGGCAACGAGGCCACCGGCTGGAACGGCAAGGTCGTCATGGTGCAGCCCATCAACGGTGCCTTTGGCTTTGCCGACGGTATCAATGCCCAGGACGACCTGTACACCGTGCTGGTGCGCGGCAAGGAGAACGGCAACACGGTTGACGAGTCCCGCGTGATCAGCGCCTGCAGCCGCTGCCTTAACCCGTATCGTGAGGACGACTACCGCGCCATGATGGAGGTCGCCGTCTCCGACGACCTAGAGATCATCGTCTCCAACACCACCGAGGCCGGTATCGCCTATGACCCGTCCTGCAAGGCCGACGACATGCCACCCGCGAGCTTCCCCGCCAAGCTTGCCCAGGTGCTCCACACCCGCTGGGCTGCCGGTAAGCCGGGCGTCATCGTCCTCGCCTGCGAGCTCATCGATCACAACGGCGAGGAGTTGCTGCGCATCATGAACCAGTATGTGAGCGACTGGGGCTGGGAGGACGAGTTTGCGCAGTGGATGGCTAACGACTGCACCGTCTGCACCACGCTCGTCGACACCATCGTCCCCGGCCGCATCCGCGATCCTAAGGAGGCCGCGGCGGTTGCCGAGCGTCTGGGCTACGAGGATCCCTTCCTGGCCGTGCGCGAGCCCTTCCAGATGTGGGGCATCCAGGGCGACGAGTCGCTTGCCGAGAAGCTTCCCTTTGTGAAGGCTGGTCTTCCGGGTGTCTTTGTGACTCCCGACGTCACCCCGTACAAAAAGCGCAAGGTCCGCATCCTCAACGGTGCCCATACCGCCTTCGTTCCGGGTTCCTGGGTTGCCGGCTTTGATATCGTGCGCGACTGCATGCATGACGAGACCATTCGCGGCTTCATGAACACCATGCTCTACGACGAGGTCATTCCGACGCTTGCCGCCGACTTGGATGTCGAGGACTGCAAGGCCTTTGCCGCCGCCGTCGAAAACCGCTTCGACAACCCGTTTATTGATCATGCGCTGCTCTCCATCTGCCTCAACTCCACGGCTAAGTGGCGCGCTCGTGACCTGCCCACGCTCAAGGACTACGTTGCCGAGACCGGCAACCTGCCCAAGTGCCTGGCGACGAGCCTCGCTACGCTCATCTCCTTCTACACGCAGGAGCTCGTGTCCCGCGAGGGCGACGGCCTGCACCTGCGTCGCTCCGACGGCACCGAGTACACCGCTCAGGACGACGCCTTCGTGCTCGACTTCTACGCCGCCCATGCCGGCGCCGACGATGCCCAGCTGGTGCACGACGTGCTCACCAACGAGCAGATGTGGGGCGAGGACCTTACGCAGATCGCAGGTCTTGAGGAGTTTGTCGTCAGCGCGCTCGCTGTCGTGCGTGCCGAGGGCGCCAAGCAGGCCTTCGCCAACGCTCAGGCGTAAATTTCCGGCGCAGACGCGGGCGCGGGACGGCGTGCCCGCGTCTCGACTTCTGCTCAACCTGTAGGGTTAGGACCATTTGTAATGAATACTATCCAGATCAATCCGGCCGATAACGTGATCGTTGCGCTGTCGCCGCTTGCCAAGGGCACTGCCGTCGCGGTTCCCGGGGTGGGCGAGGTCGTGGCCGCAGAGGATATTCCGCAAGGCCACAAGATGGCTGTGCGCTCGATTGCCGCCGGCGAGGACGTCATTAAGTACGGCCTTCCTATCGGTCATGTGACGGGCGATGTCCAGCCCGGTCAGTGGCTCCACACGCACAATGTGAAGACCAACCTTTCGGGCGAGGTCGAGTATACCTACAACCCCACACATCCGGTCGTTGAGCCGGTTGAGCCCGAGACCTTTATGGGGTTCCGCCGCGCCGACGGTCGTGCCGCGACGCGCAACGAGCTGTGGATCATCCCCACGGTCGGCTGTGTCAACGAAGTCGCCCGTGCCATGTGCGAGCAGGCCCAGGATCTGGTCGATGGCTCGCTGGAGGGCGTCTACTACTTCCCGCATCCGTTCGGTTGCTCGCAGACCGGCGCCGACCATGCCCAGACCCGTCGTCTGCTGGTGGCACTGTCGCGTCACGCAAATGCCGCGGGCGTGCTGTTCCTGTCGCTCGGTTGCGAGAACTGCACGCATCAGCAGGTGCTCGACGAGCTCGGTGACTTCGATCACGAGCGCGTTCGTTTTCTCACCTGCCAGGATGTAGCCGACGAGCAAATCGAGGGCCACAAGATTCTGGCCGAGCTGGCAGACCTGGCAAAGCAGTCCAAGCGCGAGCCCATTCCGGCCTCCGAGCTGGTCATTGGTCTTAAGTGTGGCGGCTCCGACGGTCTTTCGGGCATTACCGCCAACCCCACGATCGGTCGCGTGAGCGATATGGTCGTCGCCCGTGGCGGCACGTCGGTGCTTACCGAGGTGCCCGAGATGTTTGGCGCGGAGAGCATCCTGCTCGACCGTTGCGAGAACGAGCAGGTCTTTAACGCTGCCTCCGACATGCTCAATGGATTTAAGGACTACTTTATTAGCCACGGCGAGGTCGTTTATGAGAACCCGAGTCCCGGCAACAAGGACGGCGGTATTACCACGCTCGAGGACAAGAGCTGCGGCTGCGTGCAAAAGGGCGGATCTGCCCCCATCGTCGACGTGCTGCCGTATGCCGGCCAGGCAAATAAACACGGCCTGAACATGCTGTGCGGTCCGGGCAACGACATGGTATCCACCACGGCGTTGACGGCTGCCGGCTGCCACGTGATTCTGTTCTCGACCGGCCGCGGCACACCGTTTGGCGCGCCGGCGCCTACCCTCAAGGTGTTCACCAATCAGCGTTTGTGCGACCACAAGGCCAACTGGATGGACTTTAACGCTGGCGTGATTGCCACGGGTGAGCGCACGCTCGACGAGGCTGCCCACGATCTGTACCAGCTGGTGCTGGAGACGGCGAGCGGTAAGCTCACGAGTGCTGAGCGCCGTGGCTGTCACGAGATCAGTATCTGGAAGGACGGCGTCTGCTTGTAGCGGCAAGTGCGCCCAAGCATAGCGAGATGTCATCGGCCCCATCGGGAGTGTTCCCGGCGGGGCCTTTTCGTTTCATGGTTAAGTGAATATGTTGGTATGTCTGATAAACGTTCACCTATCTCATGGCTGTCCAGCATGGCACCTTTACCAGCAGAAAATAGGTGTGAGGATCTCAATTGTGTCCTTTCAGCGGTAAAAATCGACCGTTCAAGGATATTATTCAAGTGAACGTTCACCTGTCGTAAGCAATCGCGCATAATCTAACTAAACGTTCACCCTGAACGCTGGGCAGACAGATGTCAGTGTGGACTCAACTGTCTTGTTACAAGACAATCGAGAAAAGAGAGGGAGCTCGATGACTAATAAGATCGGAAAAAAGCGTAAGATCACATTCTGGACGCGCTTGGGCTTTGGTATGGGCGGTATGCTCAATTCCGGTGCCCTGACCTTTACGCACAGCTACATGGTGCTGTTCCTGTCCACGGAGTGTGGCCTGTCCGCAGGCGAGGCTGCACTGATCAGCTCGTTTGCCATCTATGTCAACGCCATTCTTTGCCCGCTGATGGGCTTTGTGGCCGATAACTTCTATGCCACCAAGATTGGCCGCATCTTTGGTCGTCGTCGTTTCTGGATCTTGCTGGCCATCCCGATGATGATCGCCGAGCCGCTCATCTTCGTGGCTACGCCGTTTGGCTTCCCGTACTACTTTGTGCTGTACCTGATCTACAACGTCGCGTACACGTTCTGCACCGCCAACCTGTCGCCGCTTACCATCGAGATGACCGACGACTTTAAGGAGCGTACGTACCTTACCGGCTACAAGCATCTCTTTGGTAACGCCGCCGGCTTCCTGATGGCAGCACTCGTCGGCTTTGGCTTTGGCACCTTCGGCGAGACCAACCCGTTTAGCTACTTCATCATCGCTACGATCAACGCTTCGGTCATGGCAATCTCGCTGCTCTGCGTGTACCTGTCCACGTGGGAGCACACCCCCGAGGAGGTCGCTCAGGAGAAGATCGAGAGCGTCGGCGAGGGCATCAAGAAGTTCTTCATCGACGTTATCTCCACCTTCCGCAACAAGTCCTTCCGCAAGGTCCTGTATGCACAGGTCTCCACGAAGCTTGCTGCTGCCTGCTGGTCTGCCTGCCTGTCCTTCTTCATCGTCTACTGCCTGCAGATTCCTAAGTCCTACGAGTCCGTGATGGAGATGCCTGGCAAGGTCGTCGCTATCGTCTGCACCGCCATCTGGGTCGCCCTCATGGCCAAGAAGGGCTTCCACAAGTCTTGGTACCTCGCAAATGCCGGTTGCGCTGCGTGCATCATTGCCTACAACTACTTCGCCTTTGGTCAGATCAACGGCACCTCCACGGTCGCCATCGCCATGATCGCCTACCCCATCATCTTCGCCATCTGGAAGTTCTTCTACGTCGGCTTCCAGTACCTGCCCGATGTTCTGCTCAACTACATCCCCGATGTCGATGAACTCATCACCCTGCGTCGTCGCGAGGGCATCTACAGCTCCGCGCAGCAGCTCTGCCAGCAGATCGCCCAGGCTATCGCCGTCAACGTGTGGGCTATCGTCCTTGCTGCCTCCGGCTTCATTCAGACCGCCGGCAATAGCGACGCCGTGACCCAGCCCGCTACCGTGCCTCTGTATATCTGCGGCTACATGATCATCGGCTGCGCCGGCTTCTTCCTGCTCGCGGCTGTCCTTGCCCGCGGCATCAAGATTGACAAGGAGCAGTGCGACGTCCTTTGCGACGAGATCCGCCGCGTCAAGGAGGGCGGCAAGATGGCCGACGTCAAGCCCGAGGTCAAGGCGCTTTGCGAGGAGCTCTCCGGCTTTAAGTACGAGGACTGCTTTGCCCACAACAACGTTGGCTTCCAGGACGGTAGCGTAACCCCCGCCGAGTAAGGCCGACATATCGTCCAAATCACAGGGCCGTGCCACCGGAATTCCGCCGGCAGGCACGGCCCTTTTTCAACAGCGTACAATTTGCCTTTAGAGCATCTTTTTGAGGGAGAAACCCATGGAGACGAACGTTATCTGGCGCAACGCCCGCGCGGCCGTGATCGAGCTTGACGACGGCGGCTACTTTACCTGTGCCGATACGTGGGAGATCTTTGTCAACGACGAGCCCGCCGGTACCACGAATACGGTCGAGACCTATGTCGACGGCCTGACTCCCGGCAAGCGCAACCTGGTTCGTTTTGTTTGTGGCGAGCGTGAGCTGAGCGTAGGTGTCACCACGCCGGCTGAGCCCTTTACCATCAACGTTCGCGACTGTGGCGCCAAGGGCGATGCCGAGCATGATGACACCACCAACATCCAGGCTGCCATCATGGCCTGCCCCAAGGGTGGCCGCGTGCTGATTCCCGCCGGCAGCTATCGTATCAAGTCCCTCTTCCTTAAGAGCAATATCAACATCGAGCTCGCCGAGGGAGCGGTGTTGCTGGCTCGCCACGATCGTGCGGCGCTTGCCTACATCCCCGGTACGGTCACGGGCAACGAGGGTGCCGGGTATGCCGGCACCGATATGCTGCCCCTGGGCCGCTGGGAGGGCGAGAGCTTCTCGACCTACTGCTCTACCTTTACGGGTCTGAGCGTGCACGACGTGTGCATCTATGGTCGTGGTGCCATCGACGGTCAGACTGATTTTGCCGAGGACAACTGGTGGAACAAGGACTTTAAGAACATCTTCCGTCCTGAGGAGGGCCGCGAGGTCGCCCGCCCGCGCATGATTTTCCTGTCCGAGTGCCAAAACGTGAGCTTGGCCGGCTTCACCGTCCGCAACAGCCCGGCGTGGAACATCCACCCCATCCTGTGCGAGCACGTCGATGCGCTCTGCCTGTCCATCGAGGGCCCCAAGAACTCCCACAACACCGACGGTTTCGATCCCGAGAGCTGCGGCTTTGTCCGCATCCTTGGCTGTCAGTTCTCGGTGGGCGACGACTGCATCGCCATCAAGAGCGGCAAGCTGGGCATTGAGCCCGAGCTTCGTCCCGCCACGCACGACGTGCTGATCTCTCACTGCTACATGCACGATGGTCACGGCGCCGTGGTCCTGGGTTCAGAGGCTGCCGGCGGCATCAAGGACCTTACCGTGAGCAAGTGCCTCTTTGAGCGCACCGACCGCGGCCTGCGCGTCAAGACCCGCCGCGGGCGCGGCAAGGATGCCGTCAACGAGGGCATTACCTTTGAGCACATTCGCATGGACGAGGTGCTCACGCCCTTCGTGGTCAACTCGTTCTACTTCTGCGACAAGGACGGCAAGACCGACTACGTGCAGTCTCGCGAGGCACTGCCCGTCGACGACCGCACGCCCGGCTTTGGTGCCACGACGTTTTGCGATATCGAGGCCACCAACTGCCATGCTGCCGCGGCCTATATCACGGGTCTGCCCGAGAGCAAGGTGACGCGTCTGACGTTCCAAGACGTTCACGTGACCTTTGCCGACGATGCCGAGCCCTTTGTCCCGGCCATGGCCTGCGGCGTTGAGCCCATGGTGCGTCAGGGCATCATTGCGCAAAACGTCAAGGTGCTCGACCTGCAAAATGTGGTGATCGAGGGCCAGGACGGCGAGGAGCTGCAGCTCCAGAACGTCGACAAGGTTGTCCGTTCCTAACTCGGGTTGATGACCAGGGCTGCATTGTCGGATAAATCGGCAATGCAGCCCTTGTGCGATACGGCCGTGTGCGCTGCGCTACGCATCATGGTGAAAGGGAATACATGCTCAATAAAACGATTCCTGTCGGGGTCGATGGCTCGTCTGCCACGATTACGTCTTATGTTTTTGCCCCGACCGAAGATGCTTATGCTTTAAAACCGCTGCCTGCAGTTGTGGTCGTGCCAGGAGGCGGCTACGATCACGTTTCGCCGCGCGAAGGCGAGCCGGTAGCGCTCCGTTTGTTGGCGATGGGCTACCAAGCGTTTGTACTGAACTATTCGGTTGCTCCGGCTGTCTATCCGCTGGCATTGCAAGAACTCGCGCGGGCGGTCGATACCGTCCGAAGCCATGCGGCAGAGTACTGTGTCGATCCTGATCGGATTACGGTCATGGGTTTTTCGGCCGGTGGGCATCTAGTTGGCTTGCTCGGGGCGCTTTGGGACCAACCCTGGCTTGCAGAGTCGATTTCGGCATCGCCTGAGTCGATTCGGCCTGACACACTTTGCTTGGGCTATCCGGTCGTAAGCTCGGGGGCCTATGCTCATCGTGGTTCGTTTGAACACCTAACGGGTGCCGATGGCGCTTTAGCTCAAAAGTTGTCGATCGAGAATATGGTGGGCGATGGCTTCCCCCGTACGTTCTTGTGGCATACCGCCGAGGATGCATCGGTACCAGTTCAAAATAGCCTCCTTCTTGCGCAGGCTCTTGCCGACCACGGGATTGGCTTTAGCCTACATGTCTTTTCGCATGGAAAGCATGGGGCATCGCTCGCCACGGACCAAACGGCATTTAAGGGCTGCGCCGAGCATATTCAGCCACAGGTTCAGGGCTGGCCTGAACAGTTCGTTGCATGGGAGCGTGATGGACGATGAGCGAAAGTATCTATACGCTGCGCGTTTCGAGGGCTGCGGCAGGAGCGTATCCAACGATTTCCGATGCCTTGGCGGCAGCCGATCAGCTCTATCCGGATGCCGAGCAACCGGTGATGATTCGCGTCGAGCCGGGTGAGTACCGCGAGCGGGTCGAGATTCGTCGCCCGCATGTGACGATTGAGGGAGAGACGGCCGATAGCGTGCGTATCATGGGCGGCCTGGGTGCCAAGATGCCTTCGGAGGACGGCTCGGGCGCGGACGGCACGCTCGGCACGTTTAGGACCTATACCGTTTTGGTCGATGCCGACGACGTGCGGCTCGAGAACCTAACGATCGTAAATGATGCCGGCGATGGGCGCGAGGTCGGTCAGGCGATTGCCCTGTATGCCGATGGCGACCGTCTGGTTGTCGATGCCTGCTGCATTAAGGGGCACCAGGACACACTGTTTTTGGGTCCGCTGCCGCCGCATGAGGTCAAACCGGGCGGGTTCATAGGACCCAAACAGTATGCGCCGCGCCGGGTGGGGCGCCAATATTTCCGACGTTGCCGGATCGAGGGCGATGTCGACTTTATCTTTGGCGGCGCGCGTGCCTACTTTGAGGGGTGCGAGATTCGCTCGCTCAACCGCGATATGGATGTCAACGGGTATGTAACGGCAGCCTCCACGCCTAAAGGCGAGCCGTACGGATTTGTGTTTCATGGTTGTTCGTTTACAGCTCCGGATGGCGTGGCGCCGGATTCGGTCTACCTGGGCCGTCCTTGGCGCGAATGGGCGCAAACTGCGCTGATCGATTGCTGGCTGGGGCGACATATCAAGCGCGAAGGCTGGTGGGATTGGAATAAGCCGGCGGCGCACAGCTGCGCGCAGTATGCTGGCGCAATCCTGCATGGGCCGGCGGGTGATACTACCGACTGGGTGCCGTGGGCAAATAAACTCGATGTGATGGCTGCCGTCGGGTACGCTCGCGAGCAGGTGCTTGCCGGTGGGGATGGCTGGGATCCCGAGGGCGGCGACGGTGATGCGGTTGAGACGGCTGGGCTATCTGCCAATGGCCGCACCGTGCACATCGAGACGTACTGCGAAGACGAGCCTGCGCTGCGTGCCCGGCTGAAGCGCGAGGGACGTTCGGCTGCTTTTACGGGCAAGACTCCTGCAGATTTTGAGGCGTGGAAGATTGCGACCAGGACTCGTCTGTACGATGTTTTGGGCCTTTCGCTTATGGACCGCGTCCCGATTGAGATTCGTGAGCTCAGCCGCGTGCGGGTTGCCGGCGGCATCGTGCGCACCCATGCGATGCTGCAGGTGGAGCGCGACGTTTGGATGCCGTTCTACCTGCTCGAGCCGCAGTCGCCTAAGCTCGATGCGTGCGGCCGCAAGTGTTGCTATATCTGCCCGCATGGCCATCAGGGAGCGGGTGCTGCAAGCGTAGCCGGTGTTGCGGGCGTGCCGGCGGTCGATGATGCCGTGCGTAAGTTCAATTACGACTACGGTCTGCGTTTGGCGCGTATGGGTTACGTGACCGTCTGCCCCGACGCACGCGGTTGGGGATACCGTCGTGACTGGAAGGGCCAGGGCGATGACGAGAACAGCTACCTGCGCGGTACGTGTCTGAATCAAGCACGTATGGCCGAGCCGCTGGGTCTTACGGTTGCGGGCCTCAACGTCTGGGACAACATGCGCTTGATCGATTACTTGGAGGCGCGCGGCGACATTGCCATGGATGACCTGGGTTGCTTTGGTTTTTCGGGTGGCGGCTACATGACGTTGTACCTGGCCGCACTCGACCCGCGTGTGCGCAAGGCGTTTGTCTCGGGCTATCTGTACGGTGTCGACGATTCGCTGCTGCATCTCAATGGCAATTGCAGCTGCAACTACACACCCGGACTTTGGCGCTTACTCGACATGGGCGATATTGCCTCGCTCATCGCGCCGCATCCGCTGCTGGTGCAAAGCTGCGAAGAGGATCATCTGAACGGTTCGCGCGGGCTGAAAAATGTTGACGAGCAGCTCGAGATCGTGCGCGATGCCTACAAGTTGCTGAGCCGCAGAGATGGCCTGCGGCACGAGGTGTGTCCGGGTGAACACCATCTGGGCGTGGCACATCTTGCCGAGGATATCGAATGGCTCGATTCGCACGTTGCGGAATGCGCCCGTGCATAGCCCCTCGGCATGCTGCGAATAAACGGTACGTTCCTGTATGACCGCCGATGGGCGGATGAGGAGAAGATTATGGAAACGAAGAGTTTGAGTGAATCGACCATTTGCTGCTTTGGCGATTCGACCACATGGGGCGATAACGGATGCGGCGCAGGCGGCAACGACATCTCTTGGACTTCGCATCTGGGCGCGTTGCTGGGAGGCGCGGTCGTCGAGAACTTTGGCATCAAGGGTTCGCGTATCGCCATCAAGGCCGACCGTACCGATTCGTTTGTCGAGCGCCTTGACGGTATCGACGATGCGGCCGATATCTACATCGTCTTTGGCGGCGTCAACGACTTTAGCCGCAACGTGCCGCTTGGAGAGCTCGGCAGCACGGACGTACATGAGTTCTATGGTGCACTCGATTACCTGATCCGTACCATCACGGCGCGCTCGCCCCAGGCAAAGCTTGTGTTTATGACGCCGTGCAAGACGAGCGGCAAGCACGAGAAGGATATCCCGGCAAGCGACGAGCTCAACCACCTGGGGTTGACGCAGGTCGCCTACGTGCGAGCGATGCTCGAGGTTTGCGACCGCTACTCCGTGCCGGTGATTGACCTGTATGCGCAAAGCGGTATCAGCCCGTTTTTGCCGGAGCACCGCGAGCTCTATATGCCGGACGGTCTGCATTACAGTCCTGCCGGCTATGAGCGCCTGGCGCAGCGCATCGCCGCGGGTCTCACCGCCGTTTGCCGCTAAAAGTCTGCCGTTCGCGAGGAATATAGGGTTAACGTTCACCCTATATTCCTCGTTCGCGTTACACTAGGGGTAACGTTCACCTATCGTTTATGTCAGAGGGGACAGCAATGGGTTGCAATCAAATCCTGGACCGTTATATCGAGCAGTTGATCGAAACCTCTACGCCGCAGGCGCCGGCTTGGAATATCGAAAAGATTCGCGCCGGCAAGGAGAACACCTGGAACTATATCGACGGCTGCATGATCAAGGCGCTCATCGAACTGTACGAGATCACGGGTGAGCAGCGCTACCTGACCTTTGCCGACGACTATATCGATTTCTTTGTCCAGGACGACGGCACCATCAAGCATTACAACCCGCAGGAGTACAACCTCGATAACGTCAATGCGGGCAAGACCCTCTACAAGCTCTATGACCTGGTGGGCAAGCCCAAGTATCGCGCCGCCATGGATACCATCTATCGTCAGCTCGAAACCCAGCCGCGTACCAAAGAGGGCGTGTTTTGGCACAAGGCCGTCTACCCCAACCAGATCTGGCTCGACGGCATGTATATGGCGCAGCCGTTCTACATGCAGTATGAGCTGAGCTTCCACAACCGTCGTGCCTGCTCGGACAGCTTCCATATGTTCCAGGTTGTGCATGACCTGATGCGCAACCCCCTCAACGGTCTGTACTATCACGCTTACGACGCGAGCCGCAAACAGTTCTGGTGCGACCCGGTCACCGGCCTTTCGGCTAACTTCTGGCTGCGCGCCGAGGGCTGGTTTGCCATGGCACTCATCGATACCTGGGAGCTCATGCCGCCTTCGATGTCAGCCGAGAAGGACGAGATTCGCAAGATGTTCCACGACCTGATCGACGCCATGCTGCCGTATCAGGACGAGAAGACCGGCATGTGGCATCAGGTTATCAACCTGCCCAATATCGCCCCCAACTACCTGGAGGAGTCTGGTAGCGCGATTTTTGCCAATGCCATCATGAAGGGCGTGCGTCTGGGCGTGCTGGGCGAGCGTTACTACCAGTACGGCCGTCGCGCCTTCGACGGCATCTGCGAGACCTGCCTGTCCGAGTATGACGGGCAGCTGGCGCTCGACAACATCTGCCTGGTTGCGGGCTTGGGAAACACCGCGCACCGCGAGGGCACGTTTGATTACTACATGAGCGAGCCCGTGGTCAAAAATGATGCAAAGGGTGTGGCGCCGCTGGTGCTTGCCTATATCGAGACCATGCATCACGACAAGCTGGCCGGTAAGCGCGATCCGCTCGCCCCCTCGGGCGTGTGCTCCATCGAGGACCCGTTTGGCGGATACACCCCGGGCATCAACGCTCATAAGGGATGTGAATAACGTGGGGGCTATTACTCCGGGTGTACGTTTGCACGACCTTCCGCAGGGGACCGTCGAGGAACGCATTCGTATGGCGGGAGAGCTGGGCTTTTCGTGCATTCAGCTGCCGAGCAAGGTGCTCTACGCATCGATGGGGATCGATCGAGGCGGCCTGACCCGCGAGCTTGCCGACCATTTGAGCGCGGTGCTCGACGAGGCGGGCGTTTCGGTCGCCGTGCTCGGGTGCTATAAGAATCTGGCGACGCCCGATCGCCAACAGCTCATGGATAACTTTGCCGAGTACGAGGCATGCCTGAACTTTGCCCAGATGCTCGGCGGCTGCCCGGTGGGTACCGAGACCGGTCGCCCCAATGCGCAGAACCGCGTCGCGGACGACCGCATGACCGACGAGGCACTCGATACGTTTGCAGACGGGCTTGCACGCGTCTGCGATCGGGCCGAGGCCGTGGGCGGGCAAATACTGATCGAGCCTGGCTGGAACGAGACGGTCAACACGCCGGATCGCTGCCGTGAGGTGCTGGAGCGCGTCTCGAGCCCGTCGCTCGGCGTGATCTACGACCCGGTATCGCTGCTGCACCCCAGTGTCGTTGACGAAGCGCAGGAAATCACCGCGTGCATGCTCTACTTATGCGGCAGTAAGATCCGCGTGCTGCACGCCAAGGATTTTGAGGTCGTTGATAACGAGGACGAAGCCGGATGGTGCGACGGTACGGGTTCACGCCTGGTGTGCCACGGCGTGGGCGAGACGGGCCGCTATGACTTTGAGCCCGTGGTGGCCTGGGCTGCCGCCGCCTGTCCTGGGATTCCCTGCGTGGTCGAGAACAGCGTGCCGGCGACGGCGGCTGACTGCCTGGCGACACTCGAGCACATGTCCGCTCGCTGCGGGGCTTCGCATCGCGAGCTATAGCATTGGCTTTTGCCGTGTCGGCAGATTGAGATTACCTGCATGGGGGCGGCGGTGAAGGGTCTTTATCGTCGCCCCATTGGATTGCATTAAAAAGGGGAGTTGCGTGGCTATCCACATTGTCGAAGAGGCGAATCGTTGCCTAGGTTGTAAAAGGGCGTTCTGTCAGATTAAGGGCTGCCCGGTTCAGACGCCTATTCCGCAGGTCATCGACCTGTTCAAACAGCGTCGTCTAGAAGAGGCGGGCGAGCTATTGTTCCAGAACAATCCCATGAGCGCGGTCTGCTCCATGGTGTGCAATCATTCGGGCCAGTGCGAGGGCGCTTGCATCCAGGGCCGCAAGGGCGCGCCGGTGCATTTCTCGAGCATCGAGAACTATATCTCGACAGCGTATTTGGATCGTAAGGAGTGGACGCCCGCGCCGTCGTGTGGCAAGCAGGTCGCTGTGGTCGGCTCCGGCCCAGCCGGCATTACCGTGGCAATTAAGATGGCGCAGCTGGGTTGCGCCGTCACTGTTTTTGAGCAGCGGCCCGAGATCGGCGGTGTGCTGGAGTACGGTATCCCCGAGTTCCGCCTGCCCCGTGCGCTCGTGCAAAAGTATCGCCACGTGATGTGCTCGCTTGGCGTGCGCGTGCGCCCCTCGACCACCATCGGTGGCGCGCTGCATATCGACGACCTGCTGCGCGACGGCTACGATGCGGTCTTTGTCGGTACTGGTACCTGGCGAGCTCGAAAGCTGGGTATTCCCGGCGAGTCGCGCGGCAACGTGCTGTTTGGTATCGATTATCTGGTCGATCCCACGAGCGTGGCAATCGGGCAGAACGTGGCGGTTATCGGCGCCGGCAATGTGGCCATGGATGTTGCCCGCACGGCCCTGCGCTCGGGTGCCCGCAAGGTCACTGTGTATGCCCGATCGCGCCATATCTCTGCCATCGATGACGAGGTGGAGCTGACCGAGCTTGACGGTGCCGAGATTGTGCGCGGCAAGGCGATCTGCGCCATCGATGATAACGGTCCGGTGTTCGAGACGGCTATCTTTGACGAGGACAACAACGTGGTGGGCTATGAGGAAGAGCTCGACTATGTGTCCGCCGACACAGTTGTGATCGCGGCTTCGCAGGTGCCCAAGGACAAGCTTGTGCTTACGACGGGCGGTCTGGAGACCGATCATCGCGGCCTTCTTTCGGTCGACGAGTACGGTATGACCACCGTGTCTGGCGTCTTTGCCGCCGGCGACGTGGTTAACGGCCCGCTGACGGTTGTTCACGCCGTAGCCGGCGCCAAGCTCGCCGTCGAAGGCATGACTACCTATCTGGGCCTCTAACTCCATCCCACCCATCAGTTGCGGTGAAATACGGACTGTTTTGGCTGGCAAAAGTCTCATCTACTCCGTATTCCACCGCAACTTTTTGTGGGGATTGGATTAAAGGCGGGGGAGTGCGAGCGGGTACGGACGCGGCGGTTGCTGATACGATAAGTACGTTAGCAACTGCCGCCGAGCGGCTTAAACGAAAGGAAGCCTGTATGGAGTCATCCGCCTACCCGATGCTCTTTAGCCCGATCAAGGTCGGTACGACCGAGGTCAAGAACCGCGTCTTTATGCCGCCGGTGTCCACCAACCTGGCCGATCATGGCTATGTGACTGACGACTTGGTCGATCATTACCGTGCCCGTGCCAAGGGCGGCGTGGGCCTCATCATCACCGAGGTCGTGACGGTCGAGCCTACCTATACCTATCTGCCGGGTGACATGTGCTGCTACGACGACACGTTTATCCCCGGCTGGGAAAAGCTCGCCGCGGCCGTCCACGAGTACGGCTGCAAGATCATGCCGCAGCTCTTCCACCCCGCCTACATGGCCTTTAACATTCCGGGCACGCCGCGCCTGATCGCTCCGTCTTTTGTGGGCCCGTCCTATGCCCGCGAGGCGCCGCGTCCCATCACGGTCGATGAGATCCACGAGCTCACGCATCAGTTTGGCGACGCTGCCGTGCGTATGCAGAAGGCCGGTGTCGATGGCGTCGAGGTCCATGCGGCACACGCCCACGGCATGCTCGGCGGCTTTTTGACTCCGCTCTACAACAAGCGCACCGACGAGTACGGCGGCTCTCTCGACGCCCGCATGCGCTTCCTGCTCGAGGTCATCGCCGAGATCCGCGAGCGCTGCGGCAAGGACTTTATCATCGACGTCCGTATCTCGGGCGACGAGTACACCGATGGCGGCCTGACCCTCAACGACATGATCTACGTCTCACGTCGCCTGGAGAAGGCCGGCGTCGACATGATTCATGTGTCGGGCGGCACCACCATCAAGCGCGGCTCCGCGATTCCCGCCGCCGGTACGCAGCAGGCCTCGCACGCCGCCTGCTCGCGCGAGATCAAGAAGCACGTTAACATTCCTGTCGCCACGGTCGGCCGCATCAACGAGGCCTGGATTGCCGAGGAGCTGATCGAGGACGGCGCCGTCGACATCTGCATGATGGGCCGCGCCAATCTGTGCGATGCCGAGTTCTGCAATAAGGCCGCTGCCGGCAACGCCGACGACATCCGCCCCTGCATCGGCTGCCTGCGCTGCCTGAACGGCATTATGTTCGGCAAGCGCATCTCCTGCACCGTCAACCCCGATGTCGAGCGCGACGAGGCTGGCTACGAATCTGCTGCCGAGGCCAAGAACGTACTGGTTGTGGGCGCTGGTCCTGCGGGCATGGAGGCAGCCTACATCGCCGCCAAGCGCGGCCATAACGTGGTGCTCGTGGACAAGCAGGACGAACCGGGCGGCGAGATGCGCATCGCAGCCGTTCCGCCGGCAAAGCAGGAACTCACCCGCGTGATCAAGTATCAGTATCGTCGCCTGGCCGAGGCCGGCGTGAAATGCGTATTTGGCACCGAGCTTACTGCCGAGGACATTCAGCGCGACTACGCCGGCTACGAGGTCGTCCTGGCTTATGGCGCCGAGCCCATCGCTCCGGCCTTCATGCAGGGCTTTAAGCAGGTTATGACGGCCGACGACCTGCTGGGCGGCAAGGCTTTCCCGGGCAAGAAGATCGTCATCGTGGGCGGCGGCACCGTTGGCTGCGAGACGGCCGATTACCTGGCCCCGTTGGTCAATGACCTCTCGCCGGCCAATCGCGATGTCACCGTTATCGAGATGACCAAGACGCTCGCTGCCAACGAGGGCGGTGCCGGTCGCGCGGTGCTCATCACGCGCATGCTCTCCAAGGGCGTCCACGTGCTGACCGAGGCCAAGGTGACCGAGATCACAGAGGACACCATCAGTTACGAAAAGGACGGCGAGGTCCACACCATCACCGGTGCCGATACGCTGGTGCTGGCGATGGGCTACCGTCCCAATACCAAGTTGGCCGACGACCTTGCCGCTGCCGGCGTTGCCACCCACGTGCTGGGCGATGCCAACAAGTGTGGCAACATCCGCGATGCCATCGGCGATGGCTATAAGGTTGCCTGCGAGCTCTAGTTAATCCCTTGGTGCATGGGGCCTGTCCCCGCGGCGTCAGTCGGTAGATAGTAAAAAGCGGCGGTCGTCCCGTACGTGGGACGACCGCCGCTTGCGTTAGCTGCAATGAGTTGTGCGATTAGAGGCCTAGGATCTCCTTGACCTTGGCGATGATGGCCTCGTCGGTTGCGTTGGCAAAGAAGTACTCCTGGAAGTGCTCGCCGGCAAGTGCGCCCTTCACCAGGTCCTGGTCGAGCTCGTCCAGGATGTCGACGAGCGGACGCATGGTCACAGCGCGGACGCCGTCGAGGATCTTCTTGTTGCGCTGCTCGGGCTCAACACGCTCGGCAGGATAGCCGTTGCCCGAACCAAAGCCAAAGAGCTTCTCGAAGGTGTACTCGAGATTGAGCTCCTGGCCCCAGCCGTTCTTGAGGGCGAAGGGCATGGCGACGGCGTTGCCATCGTTGACCTGGGCAAAGGTGTAGGCGTCGAGCGGGTCGGCAACGTGGCCGCACAGCACGCCGGGGAAGGAGTTGCAGGCGAGCATGGCGCCCTCGCCGGTGCCGCAGCCGGTCACGACGTAGTCGGCAGCGCCGGAGTTGAGCAGCACGGCGGCCAGGATGCCGTTCTGCACATAGGTGAGGGGCTTGGAGTCGGCGTCGGCATACATGCCATAGTTAAAGACGGTGTGGCCCATGGGCTCGACAACCTTCTTAAGGGCAGCCTCGATCATAGGGTTCTTGGAGTTCTGAGAGTTCTCATTGATCAGAGCGATTTTCATTGCGAATTACCTTCCTATTTCTAACTTGCGGTGGAATACGGACTGTTTTGCCTGATAGAAGCCAAAACCAATCCTTATCTCACCGCAACTCAAATGAAAAACGAGTGGATGAAACCTGATGTGGGCAGTTGCGGTGACGCTTATTGAGGCTGCTTTCCAATGTATGCGAGGATGCCGCCGTCGACGTAGAGGATGTGGCCGTTGACGAAGTTCGACGCGTCGGAAGCCAGGAACACGGCGGGGCCCTTCAGGTCCTCGGGCGTGCCCCAACGGGCGGCCGGCGTCTTGGCAATGATGAACTGGTCAAACGGGTGGCGGCTGCCGTCGGGCTGCGTCTCGCGCAGCGGTGCGGTTTGCGGCGTGGCGATGTAGCCGGGCCCAATGCCGTTGCACTGGATATTGGCCTCGCCAAACTCCGAGCAGATGTTCTTGGTGAGCATCTTGAGTCCGCCCTTGGCGGCAGCATAGCCGGCGATGGTCTCGCGACCCAGCTCGCTCATCATCGAGCAGATGTTGATGATCTTGCCGTGGCCCTTGGCGATCATGCCAGGCAGGCAGGCCTTTGACACGATAAACGGTGCGTTGAGGTCGATATCGACGACGCGGCGGAAGTCCTCGGCGCTCATGTCGAGCATCGGGGTACGCTGGATGACGCCGGCGTTGTTGACCAGGATGTCGGGCGTGGTGCCAAAGTCGGCCTCGATCTTGGCGATGAGCTCGGCGACGACAGTCTCGTCGGTGACGTCGGCAACATAGCCGTGAGCGTCAAAGCCCAGCTCACGGTAGTGCTTCTCGGCTTCGGCGACTTTGTCGGCGTGACGGGCGTTAAAGGCGATCTTGGCGCCGGCCTCTCCGAGCGCCTCGGCAATGGCCATGCCAATGCCGTAGGTGGCGCCGGTCACCAGTGCGACCTTGCCGTCCAGACGGAAGCTGTCCATAAGATCAGACATAGCGATCCTTTCAAAAGAAACGTTCATCTATATAAGTCTTGCTTTTCATACAAGGTCAGTATAGGTGAAGCAGCGTAATAGCCACCCCTTATTCCCTAAAATCAGGTGAACGTTCACTTTTAAAAGGCGAACGGTAGTCTCGCCCTTGCCGTGCGGACGTCTATTTGCTCTGTTCCTGCGCTCCCTCTGCGATCATGTTGCGGTTGTACACCAGATGCAGGTACATCGCGTCGTGCGCTGCGGTGGGATTGCGCGCGGCGATGGCGTCGGCCACGCCACGGTGGGTGCGGATGGTTTCCTCAACCAGCTTTTTGCCGGTCACGTCAATAAACAGGGGGACAGGCGCCTTGAGCACGCCCATTAGGCGGGGAACGACGAGGTTGCCGCAGCTTTCGGCAATTGCGATGTGAAACGCGGTGTCGGCGGCAGAATAGTCTTCGTCCCGCGCGGCCAAGTGCTCGGACTCATCGCAAAGCTCTTTAATGCAGATGATTTGATCGTCGGTCGCGTGCTCTGCGGCCATGCTGGCCATCTGCGGCTCGATCATAAAGCGCACTTCGAGCAGGTCGCGTGCCAGGCGCCTCTTGTCATCGATAAAGGTAAAGCCCAGCGGATCGTCGGCAACGCCGGGGTTTGATGCCACATAGGTGCCCGAGCCCTGTTTAATGCGCACGATGTTGCGCGACTGCAGCAGCTTCATAGCCTCGCGTACGGTGCTCCTGCCAGCACCCAGGCGCTCGACGAGCACAGCCTCCTTGGGCAGGCGGTCGCCTTGCTCAAGATGCTCATCCAGGATCAGTTGAATAATTTTCTCCGAAATCTGCTCGGGGAGTCCCGAATCGGCTCGTGCCACGCTTCACCTCATATCAAAAGAATTCATCAGAGCTATTCTAGCTCATTTAACAGAAGCCGCGGTGGTTCGCTCCGACAATGGAGAACTGTAAGTGGCCGTTTACCGTCAAAAACAGATCGTTCAGCAAATACATCAGATGTATTTCGAAAAAGTTTCCCTTTTAAACATCAGACCTATTGAAAACGCGCTATAGTCTAAGCCGAATTCAAAAGGTCTGATGAATTGGAGGAAAGATGTCAGACCCAACGTTTATGGCCGACCCCACCAGGCTGGTCATCGCCGCCATCGTGGGCATCGCGCTGCTGCTTGCGCTCATCATTAAGTTCAAGCTGCATCCTGTGCTTTCGATGATGGTCTCGGCGCTCGTGATCGGTATCGGAGCCGGCATGCCGCTCGATATGGTGGCAGACACCGTCACCAAGGGCGTGGGCACCACGCTGCAAAACATCGCCTTGCTCATTGGCCTGGGATCGATGTTTGGCCAGATTTTGGAGGAGAGCGGCGGCGCCAAGAAGATCGCCCAGACCTTCATTGACGCCTTTGGCCAGGGCCACTCCAGCTGGGCGCTGGGCATCACCGGTTTGGTCATCGGCACCACGGTGTTCTTTGAGGCGGGCGTAGTCGTTTTGATTCCGCCTGCGTTTAGCGTGGCATCGCAGACCAAAAAGTCGACGCTCTACTACGGCATCGCGCTGCTCGCGGGACTTGCCGCTGGCTATGCGTTTGTGCCGCCATCCGCCGGGTCGGTTCTGGTCGCCGGCACGCTCGGTGTCGACCTGGGCACCATGATCCTCGTCGGTATCCCCACCGCCTTTATCGCTATGGCGATTGCCGGCGTCGTGTGGGGCCGCAACGTGGGCGGTCGCATTTTTACCGATGTTCCGGAGCACTTTACCTCTGCCGAGGGTGCGAGCGATGAAAAAGAGCTTCCCTCCTTTGGCATGGTGCTTGCCATCGTGCTCACGCCGCTTTGTCTGATTTTGCTGGGCACGTTGTCCTCTTATATCCCCATGCCCGCCGAGCTCGCCTCGATTCTCGCCTTCCTGGGCAAGCCGTTCGTCGCTTTGACGCTTGCCACGCTCGTCGCGATGTATCTGCTGGGCGCGCGCCGCGGCTACTCCGGCGCCGAGCTCAAGGCCCTGCTCGACCGCTCTCTTAAGCCCGTCGGCATGATCTTGCTGGTTATCGCCTGTGGCGGCGTCATTCGCTGGATGCTGCAGGACTGCGGCTTGGGCCAGGTTATCGGCCCTATGCTCGAGGCCTCACCGCTGCCTTTGGTGGTCGTTGCCTTTTTGATTGCCGTCATGGTGCGTGCCTCTGTCGGCAGCTCCATCGTCGCTATGACCATGGCATCGGGCATTATGGCCGCCATGCCTGCGGTCGCTGGTGCTTCGGTGCTCATGCGTGCCGCTATCTGTCTTGCTATCTGCGGCGGTGCCACGGCCCTCTCGCACGTCAACGATGCCGGTTTTTGGATGTGCTCCTCGTTCCTGGAGATTGACGAGAAGACCACCCTCAAGTCCTGGACCGTTATGGAGACGCTCATCGGCCTTTCGGGTCTTGCCTGCGCCCTGGTGATTTCGTTCTTCGCCTAGTTCGCGTAGCTAAGCATCTTTTGCCGAGTGCATCGCTCGGTACCCATTTACACCTGATTCATTAACCAACGATTGGTACAACCGTTCAAACCAAAAGAGGAGAGCACCATGGACGAGAAGACCAAGGCACAGATTCAGCAGGAGGCAGCCGACCTGGTTGCCAAGCTGCAGCCGCGTTCCGGCAAGTTTCGCACCATCAGCCCCGAGATGGACCCGCTGCGCCTGGGCTCTGGCTGGTCTATCGAGGATCTGGACAAGCCGCAGGTCATTATCGAGTCGACCTTTGGCGATTCGCACCCGGGTTCTGCCGGCCTGTTCGAGCTGGTCGAGGAGGTCCGTGCCGGCGTTGCCGAGGCTGGCGGTCACGGTGCCCGTTACTTCTGCACCGATATCTGCGACGGCGAGGCCCAGGGACACGACGGCATTAACTACTCGCTGCCCAGCCGCGACATGATCGCCAACATGATCGAGATCCATGCCAAGGCCACCCCGTTCGACGCCGGCGTCTTTGTCGCCAGCTGCGATAAGGGCCTGCCTGCGAACCTCATGGCCATGGGCCGCATCAACATCCCCTCCATCGTCGTTACCGGCGGCGTCATGGATGCCGGTCCCGATCTGCTGACCTTGGAGCAGCTCGGCGCGATTTCTGCCCGCTACGAGCGCGGCGAGATCTCCCGCGAGGAGCTTGAGTTTGCCAAGCACAACGCATGCCCCAGCTGCGGCGCCTGCTCCTTTATGGGTACCGCCTCGACCATGCAGGTCACGGCCGAGGCCCTGGGCCTTATGCTCCCCGGCACGGCTCTGCTGCCCGCCACCAGCTCCGACCTGCGCGAGTTCGCCCGCGAGGCCGGCCGTCAGTCCGTGTGGCTCTCCGAGCACAACCTGTGCCCCCGCGACATCGTGACCAAGGAGTCCTTCGAGAACCTCATCATGGTCCACGGCGCCATTTCGGGCTCCACCAACTCGCTGCTGCATATCCCCGCGATTGCCCGCGAGTTTGGCATCGAGATGTCCGCCGACGACTTCGATCGTCTGCACCGTGGCGCTCACTACCTGCTTAACGTCCGTCCCGCAGGCGAGTGGCCGGCGCAGTTCTTTTACTATGCGGGTGGCGTGCCGCGCATCATGGAGGAGATCAAGTCGATGCTCCACCTCGATGTCATGACCGTCACCGGCAAGACCCTCGGCGAAAACCTCGAGGACCTTAAGAACAACGGTTACTACGAGAAGTGCGGTCGTTACCTTGAGAAGTGGAATCTCAAGCGCGAGGACATCATCCGTCCGTTTGACCAGGCCTTCGGCACCGACGGTTCCATCGCCATCCTCCACGGCAATCTTGCTCCCGAGGGCGCGGTCGTCAAGCACACCGTCGTTCCGCGCGAGATGTTCCAGGCTACGCTCAAGGCCCGTCCGTTCGACTGCGAGGAGGACGCCATTCACGCCGTCCTGACGCACGAGGTCAAGCCCGGCGATGCCGTTATCATTCGCTATGAGGGACCCAAGGGTTCCGGTATGCCCGAGATGTTCTACACCACCGAAGCTATCGCCAGCGACCCCGAGCTGGGCGCGAGCATTGCCCTGATCACTGACGGCCGCTTCTCCGGCGCCTCCAAGGGCCCGGCTATCGGTCACGTTTCGCCCGAGGCCGCTGTGGGCGGTCCGATTGCCCTGATTGAGGAGGGCGACCTTATCCGAATCAACATCCCCGAGCGCTCGCTGTCCATCGTGGGCATCGCCGGCAAGGAGATGGAGCCGGCCGAGGTCGACGCCGTCCTGGCCGAGCGCCGAGCCGCTTGGAAGCCCAAGGCTAATCGTTACACCTCCGGCACGCTCAAGTTCTTTACCGAGCATGCAGTTTCCGCCATTCAGGGTGGCTACATGGAGTAGCGCCCATGCGCATCAAATATCTCCTCTCATAGATGCGCGGTACAAAGAGCCCCGAGCCACGTCACCGGGGCGCGTTGTTCAGCGCCGCCGGGGCGCTCCACTCAAACGACAAGAGACGTCTTACGCAAGCGCCCGCGTCCGTGGATAAAACCACGGGCGTGGGCGCTTCACTTTATTCCCAGCCGCTTTATTCCCAGCCCTTCCACACGTCAGGCTCGTAGCCAACGGTTGCCTGGCGGCCGTTGCGAACGATGGGCTCACGAAGAATCTGCTGGTTATCGAGCACCTTTTCGAACTTCTGGTCGGCAGCAAGATACTGTACGAGCGCAACCGTGTCGGCATCTTTCGCCTTTGGATCGATCACAGCGTCGATCCCGCCGACGGCGCGCGTCACGCTTTCGAGCTCGCCTTTGCTCATCCCCTTTTCCTTCAAGTCGATGAACTGGAACTTCACACGACGTTCCTTGAAATAGCGCTGCGCCTTCTTAGTATCGAAGCTTTTCTTCGTGCCGAATATCTGGATGTTCATACGTACCGCCTTCGCTCAATTCTCGTCCGTCCATGATACGACAAGGGAGCCGAGCAAAAACAGAGCAGGCGGAGATGGAGGAGGACGGCGACCGACCGTCGGCAAGAGTCGGCCGGATCGGACTGGCGCCCAGCGCGCGCCGGCGACACGCTCGCAGCTGCACACATAGCCGATGTACAAGCTCGCCGCGGCGTTCCCTCGCCCCGCGGTGTGGCGATAGAGAAGCACGCCACCCGTCAACGATGGCGCCTCGGTGAAGAAAATCAACGTCTGGGTTACATCCCTTGAAAGGGGCGAAGACGGCTGCTAGAATGCCTCCCCGCTATGAAGGATTTGACCAAAGCATACATCGCAATTCGGCGGCCCCTGGTATACGGGGCCTCTCCTGTTGTTCCCCAAGTGCGCTCTGAGCAGCCGCTTTCTTCCTGTCGTATCTGATGCACGCATAGCACGTGCATGTTATTTCGCCCGTGGGCCGGCGCGCCTTCGGCGAAGAATCGAATAGATACGAAGGAAGCTTATGTCTGATAATTGTACGGTCGCGCCCGCCAATGGGCGCATTACCGGTACCCAGATCAGCATCGTCGCGGTCGTCGTCCTGGGTGCCTTCTTGGCGCTACTGAACCAAACGGTGATGTCGCCTGCGCTGCCGGTCATCATGTCCGATTTCGCCATCGATGCCTCGACTGCCCAGTGGATCATGTCCATATACCCGCTGGTGAGCGGCATCATGGTCCCCGTTTCGGCGTTCCTTATCGACAAGTTCAGCACCCGCGCGCTATTCTTCGGGGCGACGCTGGTGTTCGCGCTGGGCACGCTGCTGTGCGCCGCAGCCCCTGATTTCCTGTTCCTCATCATCGGTCGCGTGTTGCAAGCGGCGGGCTCAGGCGTGCTCATGCCGCTTGTCTCGGTGGTTCCCATGCTGGTGTTCCCCGTCGAGAAACGAGGAACGGCTATGGGCATGGCGGGCATCGTCATGTCGGCGGGTCCCGCGGTCGGCCCCGTCGTAGGCGGCGCGGTGATCGACACGTACGGCTGGCGCACCATGATCGGCGCCATCGTCCCCCTCGCAATTCTCGTGCTGGTGCTGGGCGTGTTCATGCTGAAAAACGTGGGCGAGCTGAAGAACCCCAAGCTCGACCTGCCCTCGGTCGTCCTCTCCACCATCGCCTTCGGCGGACTTCTCTACGGGTTCTCGAGCGCCTCGTCGATGGGTTGGGGCAACCCCGTGGTGCTCGGCTCGATCGTCGCGGGTGTCGTGTGCTTGGTGCTGTTCGTCGTACGCCAGGGCAAAATCGAGGACCCGCTGCTTCAACTGGGCACGCTCAAGACGCGCGAGTTCCGCGTGGCCGCCATCATCGTCACGCTCATCAACGCCGCATGCCTGGTCACCAACACGCTGTTGCCGTTGCTGCTGCAAACCTCGCTTGGCGCTTCGGCCTTCGAAACCGGCATGGCCATGCTTCCCGCCGCGGCGGTGGGCATCATCATCAGCCCTATCTCCGGCGTGGTGTTCGACAAGTTCGGTCCGCGTGCCATCTCGATCGTCGGCCTGGCCCTCATGACCGGCGCCCTGTTCCTGCTCTCGCTTTCGACGGTAAACACGCCCATCTTGGTGGTTGCGCTGTTCTGCATGCTGCAGTCCGCCGGCCAGTCGCTCGCGAACATGCCGGTGAACACATGGGGTGTCAATGCCTTGAAAAATGACATGATCGCCCACGGCAACGCCATCGCGAACACCGGCCGCCAGGTCGCCGGCGGTTTGTGCACGGCGCTCATCATCACGGTCATGACAAGCGTCACCGCGTCGGCCGGCGTCGATGCGAGCATCCAAGTAGCCACCGCCGTGGGCGCGGGCGTCGCTTACAAGGTGTGCGCGGCAATCGGCCTCGTTTCCCTTATCTGCGCCATATTCAGCGTGCGCACCAAGAAAACCGCACCGAAAACGAAGGAGGCATAAGCGATGTCCGAGATTCTGTCCGAGCGCATCCCGCTCGAGCTCGAGGGGACGCCCGTTTCGAGCATCATGATTGAAGAGCCGTTCACCTGCACGCAGGATTGCACGATTTCCGACGTGGTGCGCATGCTCGCCGAAAACGAGGTGAGCAGCATGCCCGTAATCGATGAGCGCAACCAGGTGGTCGGGTTCATCTCCGACGGCGATGTCATGGGAGCCATCGCGCAGCATCGCGCTCACACCATCTTCACGGGCGGCGACGCGTCCATGCTGTACTTCGACGATCAGAGCCTTGAGCAGCGCATCGAAGACCTGAAGGATCGCTGCGTCATGGATTTCGCGACGCGCCAGGTAGTGTGTGCCCGTCCCGAGCAGAGCATCGCCCGCGTCGCCGCGCTGCTGGCGAAGAAGAAGTTCAAGAAGCTTCCTGTGGTTGATGACGAGGGCAAACTCGTGGGGGTCATCCGCCGCTCCGCCATCACCAAATACATCTTCGGCATCCTTTTCCAATAGGGGCAGGTCGCACTTGAGGCGAACATCTCGAGGCATCGAGCCAGCAACTGGACCAGACAACCTTGATACGCACACGCTTTCCCTCGATGCTTCGGTAAGGGGAGCTGCGAAAATCGCAGCACGGGTGATCGGCGCCGCGCCCCCGAAGGCAAAAGCGAACACGGGAGCGATACGATGGGAAAAGTCCTGGACGAAGATTTGGTTTATGAGATTCTCTCCGTCGTGGCAGAGATTCCGGCGGGATGCGTCGCCTCGTACGGTCAGATAGCGCGCCTCATCGGCAGGGAGAAAAACTCTCGCCTGGTCGGAGCGGTGCTGAGCGAGGCGGATCGCTACGGCGATTATCCCTGCCACCGCGTCGTCAACCACGCGGGACGCCTCGCGCCAAACTTCCCCGACCAGCGAGCACTACTGACGGAGGAAGGAGTCGCCTTCCGAGACAACGGCTGCGTCGACATGAAAAAGCACCAGTGGAACGAGTAGCCAGGCAGCGTAGCGTCGAAAGGAGCGACGCCACGGGGAACGACCTGCGCCCCGCCGCCGGACAACCTATGGCAAAGTGACACGTCCCACAAAGAGCGGCGCACCAGTACGAGACACGACCGCGACGTAAAAAGACCCTATGATACTCGTAAGCATCTATCTGATTGCCCGCCTCGAGGTACCCAAAGAACGAGAGATGCCGAAACCCCTAGACAAAGAAAAAGGTCGGGAGCTTTTATGCTTCCGACCTGAAGTTTCATGGTCGCGGGGGGCGGATTTGAACCACCGACCTTCGGGTTATGAGGTCGCTACGACGTTGTTTCATTCAGACATTTCGACCTAAATTGAAGTCAATATAACTCCAGGTCATTTGATGTTTTCATAGATTTACGAAAGAAAAGTACGCGGAATAATTCGACCCAAATTCGACCCACAACGAGCTTGAAAGCGGTCAGGCGGAGCACTACCCTTGGGGTGTGACCCCACGCCTGTCTCTTATACACATCTGACGCTGCCGACGATACTCCTTGTGTAG
>CABRIC010000011.1 GCA_902470905.1 uncultured Collinsella sp.
AGCCCATGTACTCCCCCAGTCTTTTTAGCTCCGCCCCAAAAAGACTGGTTACAATTACGTGCAGCATACAGACACCGGGAGGGATCGTGGCAAAAAAGCCTCAGCACGCTCAGAACAGCCAACGCGGACAGCAGGGCAAACAGGGCCAGCAGCAAAAGCGCGGCGGCAAGGCGCAGGCCACGGTCGCCCGCACCAAGCATTCCCAAGCGACGCCCGTCCGCCCCTGGCGTCCGAGCCGCGATAAATTCCTCCCCGTCAGTCGAGCCGACATGGATGCACGCGGCTGGGACCAGTGCGACTTTGTCTACATCTGCGGCGACGCCTACGTGGACCATCCCAGCTTTGGCATGGCCATCATCAGCCGCGTCCTCGACGCGCACGGCTACAAAGTGGGCATCATCTGCCAACCCGACTGGACCGACCCCGCCAGCATCACCGTGCTCGGCGAGCCGCGCCTAGGCTTTCTCGTCAGTGCCGGCAACATGGACTCCATGGTCAACCACTATTCGGTGACCAAGCATCGCCGCCACACCGACGCCTATACCCCCGGTGGCGAGGAGGGGCGCCGTCCCAATCGCGCCGTCACGGTCTACGGCAACCTCATCCGCCAGACGTTTAAGGACGCCCCCATCATTATCGGTGGCATCGAGGCAAGCCTGCGTCGCCTGGCCCACTACGACTACTGGCAGGACAAGCTCAAGCGCTCGGTGCTGCTCGACTCGGGCGCCGACATCCTCATCTACGGCATGGGCGAGCACGCGATCGTTGAGATCGCCGACGCGCTCGACGCGGGGCTGCCCGTCGATCAGATCACCTATATCAATGGCACCGTCTACCGCACCAGCTCGCTCGACGAGGTCTACGACTACGACCTACTGCCCAGCTGGGACGACCTTGCCGCCGACAAGCTCAACTACGCCCGCAGCTTTAACGTGCAGCAGCAAAATATGGACCCTATCACCGGCCATCGCTTGGTAGAGCCATATCCCAACAGCGTGTACGTGGTGCAGAACCCGCCGTCGGCAACACTCACCACCGACGAGATGGACGAGGTTGCCGAACTCCCCTACGCACGCGATTGGCATCCCGATTACGACGCGGCGGGCGGCGTGCCAGCCTTTGCCGAGATCAAGTTTTCCATTAGCTCCAACCGCGGCTGTTTTGGCGAGTGCTCGTTTTGCGCCCTTACCTTCCACCAGGGCCGCGTGTTGCAGATGCGCAGCCACGACTCGATCATGCGCGAGGCCGAGCTGCTCACGCGCGATCCCGAGTTTAAGGGCTACATCAACGACGTGGGCGGACCGACGGCCAACTTTAGCCGCCCTGCCTGCGACAAACAGCTCAAGCACGGCGTGTGCAAGAACAAGCGCTGCCTGTGGCCGAGCGTATGCAAGAACATGGTGGTCGACGAAAGCGGCTACACGCAGCTGCTGCGCGAACTGCGCCAGCTGCCGGGCGTCAAAAAGGTCTTCGTCCGCAGCGGCATCCGTTTTGACTACACCATGGCCGATGCCTCGGACGAGTTTTTGCGCGAGCTACTGGAGCATCATGTCTCGGGCCAGCTCCGCGTGGCACCCGAGCACGTGAGCGATGCGGTGCTGAGTGTGATGGGCAAGCCGAGCCGAGCCGTCTACGACGCGTTCTGCCGTAAATTTGAACGCTTGAACCGCGAATACGGACTCAAGCAGTACGTGGTGCCGTATCTGATCTCGAGCCACCCCGGCTCGACGATGAAGGAAGCCGTGGACCTTGCCGAAGCCGTGCGCGACATGGGCTACATGCCCGAGCAGGTGCAGGACTTCTACCCCACGCCGTCCACCATGTCGACCTGCATGTACTACACTGGCGTGGATCCGCGCACCATGCAGCCGATCTACGTGGCGCGCGACCCGCATGAGAAGGCCATGCAGCGTGCGCTCATCCAATACCGCAAACCCGAGAACTACAAGCTCGTGCGCGAGGCGCTGGAAAAGGCCGGGCGTCGTGACCTGATCGGCTACACCAAGCATTGTCTGATCCGTCCCGTGCCGCCGCGCCCGGGCGAGACGTCTGCTGGCGGTGGGCATGGCGCAGGCAAGAAGGGCGGCAAGGCCCACGGTGGCGCCGCTGGCAAGGGGCCTAAGGGCAGCAAGGGGCACAGCGGCATGTCGCGCGCGCAGAACACTGCCGGGCGCAACCGTGCAGCTCAGGGGCGTCAGGGTGCCAACGGAGGCGGCAGGCGCAACTAAGGCAGCGGTGCCGTCGCTATGTCCGTCTCGCATGCGTGGCGCAGTGAGCGCATCGCCTCCACGAGGATGATGCCGGCGATGGCAACCGTGACCGCCACGTCGAACGGTGTGTTCACAAACCAGAGCAACGTCATGAGATACGACCCGGCATTAAAGGCAAAGTGCAGCAGGATCGTGTAGCGGAGCTTTCCGGTGGTCACGAACACCCAACCAAAAATGAGGCCGGCAGCGCCCGCATAGCAGCCCTGCACCCAGTTCATGTGCATAAAACCGAAGACCGCCGCCTGCAGCACGATTGCCGCGGCGACGCCCCAGGTACTCGGGGCCGCCCAGGGCACTATGGCGCCGTCCTGCGCGTTCGCGCGGCGCCGGCGCTTCCAGAGCGAACGACACTGTGGATTAAACGCACGCAGCGAAAACTCAAAGATGATGCCGCGCACCAGCAGTTCCTCGCAAAACGGCGCGCCAAGCACCGTAGTCAGGACGGCAAGAAGGCTGGTATCGCCCATGCCCGTTTCCTCGACGAGCTCGCTATAGTCTGCCGCGACCTCGGGCAGCAGCGACAGCACGCCGTCGCATAGGTAGCTAATGACCACCTGCATGGATAGGCCGATCACGACAACGCAGGCAATGCGCTTCCATGCCGCGCTTGCTCCCCCACCGAGCGGGCGCTCGCCTTGCCGGCGCGCCATGAAGGAGCAGGGCCACAGATAACGCCACCACAGCAGCGCCATCAAAAATGACGCCGTCTGAGCGGCAGCCTGGAACCATTGGATATCGAGATTGTCGATCGGATAGCCCGTCAGCACCGACACGGCATCGAGAACTGAAAGCAGAACCACGCTCAGGGCTATATCGGCAGCGACAACGCCAAAACAGGCAAGCGCCCACGCCATCGCATTGAGCATGCCAACCTCCTCAAAACCCGGCATTTAGGGACGTTCCTTAACTGCCGGCAGAAAAGGAACGTCCCCAAGTGCCGGCAGTTTGGGACAGTCATTGTTGATGAGAATCGGGCGCAGCGCCAAAAGCCCCGCTCGGCGAGATGTCGAACGGGAAGGTGCCGCAGCGATTGAAGGCGGCGATGAACATGCGGATGGCGTTGGACGGCGTGGTGCCCACGAGCTGGGTTGCCGCCGCGAAGGCCGCCTTTTCCTCGGGCAAGACCTTCGCGACAACCGGGGTCATGTGTTCTGCCATGGCGCTTCCTTTTTGAAACGACGGTGATGCGGATAGATGCGGGCCACGCGGCTGGGCGACGGGCTGTGAAGGCAACCCGATTGGCCCGCATCTGGAGTTTGTTTCTACGGCGTTGGTATTACTTGGTATTCCTAAGTATTACCCCGCAGATAGAATACCATACCCGGCCCTATGGAGACGGAGAAAAACGGATCATTTTGTTGCTGGGTAAGTATTTAGAGCGTGATGATGTCCGAGATATTGAGGGCCCGAGCGTCAGCGGAATCGTGCGTGGCAAGCAACAGCATACGGCCGTCGAGCAAGTCGAGCACGGCCTCGGCGCATGCGTCGCGCGCAGCGGTATCTAGACCGGTAAAGGGCTCGTCCAGAATCACCGCGTCGCCTGGGCACAGCAGGGCTCGGGCAATCTCGACGCGACGGCGCTGCCCGCCCGAGAGCTCGGCCACACGAGCATGTACATCGACCCCCGGCACCAGCAGGCGCAACAGGGCTGCGGCACTCGAGGCATCCACGCGCGCGTCGGCGCACACCAGCACGTTATCCAAAGCCGAGGAGCCTTCTACCAGGCGCACATCCTGAAACACCATGGAGCACGGCGCGCACTCGCCCGCCGCCAGCGCAAGCAGCGTCGACTTGCCCACGCCCGAAGCGCCCATCACGCAGGTGCGCCCACCAGCAGAAACGCGAAGTACCAGTCCATCGAGCGCCGGCGCCCAGGGCGCTCGGTCGCCCACGGCGAGCGCAAGCTCCGCAGCAGCCCTGCCGCCAGCAGAGCCGCCCGCACGTCCGCGACTACCACACCCATGTGCCCGCACGGCCGCGCGCCACGCCACGGATCCCGAAACCCGCAGCAGCCACACCAGCACGCGCTCACACGCCCACGAGGCGGCAACGACCAGCACGGTCCACGCCAGCAGATCAGCCGTCTCGATGAGCAGCTTCGCCTGATAGATGCGTTCGCCCACGGTGTCCGTCGCCATGCCGATGAGCTCCGCCGCCACGCCAGCCTTCCAGCTCATGCCGATCACAGCGCGGACGCACGAAAGCACAAACGGCAGGACTTCGCGCCAGGTGTGGGCACAAAACAGTCGCCAGCCCCGCACGCCATGCAGACGAAACATCTGCTCCAGCGGTTTATCCGCTTGCGTCAAACCCTCGACCAACGAAAAATACACGCCCGGAAGTGCCATCAAAAAGACCGCCGCAATGCTCACGCGCGCCGACCCCAACCAAATGAGCAGCAGGACCACCACGCAGGCAACCGGTGTCGCCTTAACAAACGAAAGCGCCGGCGCCACCAAGCGGGCAAACGTCAGCGATCGCACCGAGACTCCCGCCAGTACGCCGCCGCACACCGCGGCAAGCGCCAGCCCGCCCAAGATTCGCGCACCCGAGCCTGCCAGAATCGCCCATGTGCCGGCATCGCATACCAGTCGCAGCAACGCCACCACGACGGCGCCCGGCCCCGGCAAAATCAACGGCTGCGCCACGAAACCCGCCATCAGCACCCACACGGCAAGCCAAAAGGCGGCAACGGCACCTGCTGCCGCCACCGCCTTCATACGCTCTGTCATTTGTCGAGCAAACGCACGCACGGGCTACTCCATGTAATAGAAATCATCAGCCGGGAGCTTGCCGCCCACGGCGCTCGCGTCCGCATCGGCCAGCACCTGCAGGTACCCACCGAGCGCCGCCTTCATATCCCTCCCCGTCTGGCACACGAGCATGCACCCGGGAATCGCCTTTTCGGCAATCGCGGCGTTATCCACGATACCCGCATCGACCACGGCCTGAGCCCAGTCCGCCGGCGCCGCGTTCACGGCCTCAACGCTCGCAGCATGGCAGCTCAGGAATTCCGCCACGGCCTCGGGATGCTCCTCGGCAAACGCGCGACGCACCACGGTCACGCCCGTCAGCAGGCGCGAACCCGTGTCACCTGCCAGCTCATCCCACACATCGGTCAGACTTACCGGAGCCGACAGCTTGCCTTCGCTCTTTGCGATGGCAGCGGTCTTGAACGGCTCCGGCAGCACGCCCACGGCAGACGAATCGGCAAGCAACGCCGACAGCACCTCGGTGGGCTCGCTCTTAAACTCGAGCGTAACCTGGCCGGTCAGGCCCGCGCGCTCCAACAGGTAGTTCATGACGTACTCCGGCGTGGTGCCCTTGCCCGTCATATAGACAGTATGGCCCGCCAGATCGCCAAACGAGGCCACACTCGCGTCGCCCGTCACAACGTTCAGCACGCCCAGCGTGTTGATGTCGATGACCTGCACCGCACCCTCAGTCTTGTTGTAGAGCACGCTCGCCACGTTGGCGGGCACCAGGGCGATATCGATATCGCCCTGAATGACCTTGGGCACAATCTCGTCGGCGGCAGTGTTGATCGCAAAGTCGAACTCATTGTCCGTGGCACCGTCGGCCGCCTGGTCCATAAACTGCACCAGGCCAATCGACGTCGGCCCCTTGAGCGAGGCGACGTGTACCTCGACCGGCTCTGCGGCAGCACCGGCGCCGTCCGTGGCAGCCGAGCCCGCGGTGGACCCGACACCGGCAGCCCCGCCGCCACAGCCCGCGAGCGCAAGCGACAGGGTGCCCATGGCGAGCGCCGAGGCAAACCCCCGGCGCGACATCTCAAAATCAAACGCGCGCATCGCTAGCACGTCCCCTCGTTAGGCATCGTCCATGCGTGATGATCGGTATGCAGCAATTCCTCGGCCAGCGGCGAGAGCGGCGCACCCAAGAACTCGCTATAGCACGCCTGGACATCGGGATTCTCATGCGAGAAGCGAATCTCGGCGTTCGCATCGAGGCCCCAGAGCACCTGGCCGCGCTCGGCCGCCAGCTCGCAGCCGTCGTGGATGGGCTGACCGCCGCCACCGACGCAGCCGCCCGGGCATGCCATAACCTCAACGAAGTCATAGCTCACACGGCCGTCGCGAATCGCGTCGAGCAGGCGGGCAGCGTTGCCCAACCCGTGCGCCACGGCAACACGCACCTTAGTGCCATCGATATCGGCGACGGCTTCCTTCCAGCCGTCGAGTCCACGCACGTCGGTAAAGAAATCCGCATCGGGGTTCTTGCCCGTCACCAGGTAGTAAGCCGAGCGCACAGCAGCCTCCATCACACCGCCCGTGGCGCCAAAGATCACACCCGCGCCCGTGCCAAAGCCCAGCGGCGTGTCGAGCGGCTCCTCGACCAGCGTGTCCACGCTCACGTGGCTCGCGCGGATCATGCGCACCATCTCGCGCACCGTCAGCGCAACGTCCACGTCGGGCGTGCCCTCCTCGCCCACCATGCTCGGCAGCGCACACTCGGCCTTCTTGGCCGTGCACGGCATCACGGACACCACGAACAAGCGCTCGGGCTCAACGCCCAGCACCTTGGCGTAGTAGGTCTTGGCGATGGCGCCGAACATCTGCTGCGGCGACTTGGACGTGGACAGACTGTCGACAAACTCCGGATAGCGCGCCTTCACAAAGCGCACCCAACCCGGGCAGCAGCTCGTAAACATGGGCCAGCCGCGGCTGTCGCCTTCGCCCTTAGCGGCCTTACCCAGGCGCTCGAGCAGCTCGGAGCCCTCCTCCATAATGGTGAGGTCGGCCGAGAAATCGGTGTCGAACACGTACTCAAAGCCAACGCGGCGCAGTGCGCAGGCCAGACGCTCGACGGTTGCCTCCTCGCGAGATATGCCGAGCTCCTCGCCCCAGGCGCTGCGCACGGCAGGCGCGATCTGCACCAGCACGATCTTGTCGGGATTAGCAAGCGCGTCAAACACGGTCTCGGTATCGTCGCGCTCGCGCAGCGCGCCCGTCGGGCAATGCGTGATGCACTGACCGCACGCGACGCAATCGGTCTTGCCGATCGGCGCGCGCCCGCGGGTACCCACGGCGGTATGCGTGGCGCGGTTGGTCAGGTCCCAAATCCCTAAGCCCTGCACGCTCTCGCACACCTTGATGCAGCGCATGCATTTGATGCACTTGTCGTTATCGCGGATGATGGGGAAATCGAAGTCCCAGCCCTCGCGCGCCAGGTGCTGCTCGTACGGCAGATAGAAGATGCCCAAGTCGTTGGCGATGGTCTGCAGGTTGCAGTTACCACTGCGTACGCAGCTCGTACAGCGCGAATCGTGCTGGGACAGCAGCAGCTGCACGTTGGTGCGACGGGCCTCGCGGGCCTTAGGGCTGTTGGTGTGGACCACCATGCCGTCGAGCACGTAGTTGTTGCAGGCGGCAACCAGCTGGTCGCAGCCCTCAACCTCGACCACGCACACGCGGCAGCCGCCGATCTCGTTTAGATCGCGCAGATAGCACAGGGTGGGAATCTGAATGCCGACGGACTTGGCCGCATCCAGGATCGTGGTGTGCTCAGGAACCACGACCTCGCAATTATCGATAGTGAGCTTGACCATATTGTGTGCTCCGTTTTCGCTGTTGTCGCCGACGGTGGTTTTGTTGGGCTCTACCATTCCAGGTTCCTCCCTCCGCGGAACGCGCCAAAACCAAAGTGATCGCAACGCAGGCAGCGGCTCGCCTCCTGGCGCGCCTCCTGCTCGGTGAGACCCTGCTCGACCAGATTCCAATCGTGGATACGCTCGCCGGCCTCGCGCTCGCCCAGTTCGCAGCGGCCACACTCATGCTTGCCCTTAAACTGAACGGTCGGCAGCTCGACGTCGAGCTTAATCTTGTGATCGAAGCCCAGGTAGTGGTCGATGTTTGCCGAAGCCACGCGACCGGCATTGATAGCGCGAATGACGGTGGCGGGGCCGGTCTGGCAGTCGCCGCCGCTAAAGAGGCCATCGAAGTTAGGCACGGCGCCATCCGAATCGGTGACCACGCAGCCCCACTTGCAGGCAATGCCCATCTCCTCAAACGGCTTGGAATCGATGTCCTGACCAATGGCGACAAACACGCGCTCGCAGGGGATGACGCGCTCGGGCGTAGCGGCGGCACGCGGAGCCGGACGACCGCGGCGGGGCTCGCCGATAATCTGCGGTTGCACGCGCAGGCCGCTCACGCGACCGTCCTCGCCCGTCTCTATACCGAGCGGCGCCGTGAGCTCCAGAACCTCGCAACCCTCGGCCTGGGCGCCGGCGATCTCGGCGTCCTGAGCCGTCATATCGCAGATGCGACGGCGGTAGACGATGCTTACCTTTTCGGCACCGCAGCGCACGGCAGAGCGCGCCACGTCCATGGCCACGTTGCCGCCGCCGATGACGCACACGCGCTGGCCGCTCAGGTCGGGCAGCTCGTCGTCTCCAATGGCACGCAGCATCTTGACGGCCGACTCCACGCCGGGCGCCTCTTCGCCCGGAAGGCCGAGCTTCTTATCGCTGTGGGCACCGATGGCCAGGTAGACGGCATCGAACTCGTCGCGCAGGCGGGCAAGCTCCTCGCCGTTGACGGAGTGATCGAGCTCAACGTCAATGCCGGCGCTCAAGATCCAGTCGATCTCGGCCTGCAGGCGCTCGCGCGGCAGACGGTAGCTGGGAATGCCATAGCGCAGCATGCCGCCCAGGTGGTGGCGCTGCTCAAAGATGGTCACCTTATGGCCCATCACGGCCAGGTAGTAGGCGCAGGAAAGGCCGGCCGGGCCGCCGCCGATCACAGCGACGCGCTTACCGGTGTTGTCCGCTACATGCGGCTTGTGGTCGTTGAGGTCACTGTGCTCAACGGCAAAACGCTTGAGGGCGAGGATGTTCATGGGGTCATCGACCATGCCACGGCGACAGTGCATCTCGCAGGGATGCTCGCACACCAGACCGCAGACGAGCGGTAGCGGGTTGTTCTTGCGGATGACCTTGACGGCGTCGGCATAACGGCCTGCCTCGACGAGCGAGATGTAACCAGGAATGTCGACGTGCGCCGGGCAGCCCGAGACACACGGGACGCGAGCCTCACGGTCAAAGCCGCAGGAGTGCTCACGAATGTGGTGCTCAAAATCGTCGCGAAAACCGCAGATAGCAGTAAGCGCCATGGCGCCGGCCTCGTAGCCGATGGCGCAGTCGCTCGAAAGATAGATGGTACGGGCGGTGCGCTCGATCAGGTTGAGCGTGGATTCATCAGCGCGGCCCTCGAGCACATCGGCGAGCAGGTCGCTCAGCGCGCTTAGGCCCACGCGGCAGGGCGTGCACTTGCCGCAGCTCTGGGTGGAGCACAGGTTGACGAGCGCTGCCGTAAACTCCACGGGACACGGGGCGAGCGAGCTCACCGCCAGACGACGTCCGAGCGCATCGTGCAGGTCGTCCATGACGGCCTGAGCGTGGCTGCGTTCCATTACATGCAGTCGAGCCATAAGATCCCCTCTCACATGGCAGCCCGGAGGCGAGGCCGGGCGAAGTTGCTACACGCACAACACTGACCTAAAAAGTTGTTAGGTCTTCACGCAGTTCGGCAGGCGGCATGAAATGTCACCCTCAGCGGTGAAATAGAACATTACCGCAGATAAATGCCATATTTGATAAAACGCGTTACCCACAATGCGGCACTTGGGGACACTCCTCACTCTGGTGCATCGTGGACAGGTTTGTTTGCACCAATCGTGAGTTGCGGTGAAATAGGGACTGAAAAGCCGCTCAAAAGGCCAAAACAGTCCGTATTCCACCGCAACTTCAAGACGTTGGTGCAGATTAACCTGACCTCTTTGCACCAAAAAGGGCCCCGAGCATCGTCTGCTCGGGACCCAAACTCATCTCGCCTTACCGCGCGACGCGCATGTTACTTGCGCTTGCCGCCGCCGTCACCGGGACGACGGGAGCTGCCGCCGCGCTTGCCGCCACGGCCGTTGCCATAGCTGCCACGGTTATCGCGGCCGCCGGCGCGGCCGCCACGGGAGCCGGCCTGGTTGCCGCCGCGACCACCACGGTAGCCGCCGCGACGCTCTTCGCGGGTATCGTCGTAGTTGCGCCAATCATCGCGGCGATCGCGGCTGGCACGCGGATCACGACGATCGCGCGATTCACCAGAACGCCCGGCGCCGCTGCGGGTGCCATTAGCGCGAGCGCCCTCGCGACGCTCGCCACCGCGGCCACCGCGCTCTTCAAAGCGCTTGCCGCCACGGGACTCACCGCTGCGGGCGCCACGCTCACCGCGACCCTCGCCGCCACGGCGCTCATCGCGCCCGCCGCGCTCGCTATCGCGACCGGAGCGACGACGGTCACCCGAGCCGCGCTTGCCGCCGCGCGAGCCACGGCCCTCGTCTTCGCGCTCAACACGACGACGACCGCCGCGGTCCTCGTCCTCGCGGCGACGGCGATGTGCCTCGCCCTGGAACTGCTTGGCACGACGCTCGGCACGGTTGCCGCGCGGGCCCTGCTCAACAGCACCGGCACGCTCCTCGGCAGCCACCTCGCGGGCCACGCTCTCCACAGCCTCGTCCACGCGAGCCTGAACGCCCTCGCGCACGCGGGTCTTGCCGCCGCGCTTGGGACGGCTCGGACGCTCGCCGTCGCCGCGACGCTCGTCGCGACCGCGGTTGGAGCGACCGGCCACATCGCCATAGTCATCGCCGTTGCGCTTGCCGTCGCGACGTGCCTGCTCAAGCTTCTTCTTGCTCTTGGACTTGCCGCGCTTGGTCTTCTTCTTCACCTTAAAGGCCGCAGGATCGCGCTCGGGGTCAACCGCAGGCGGGTTGGGACCCACGTGCAGGTCGCCGGCCTCGTAGATGTCGGCGGTCTTGTCCATGAGCTTCTCGATCTCGTAGAACTCATCCACGTCCTGCTCGGTCACAAACGTGATGGCCCAGCCCAGCTCGCCAGCGCGGCCCGTACGGCCAATACGGTGGATGTAGTCAGTCGGCTCGGCCGGCACGTCAAAGTTCACGACGTAGCGCACGTCGCTGATGTCGATGCCGCGGGCAAGCACGTCGGTTGCCACCAGTACGTCGACGGTGCCGTCGCGGAAGGCCGAAAGGGCATGCTCGCGCTGGGCCTGGCTGCGGTTGCCGTGAATCGCGGCGGCCTTGATGCCCTTGCGCTCCAGACGACGGCAGCAGCTGTCGGCACGGTGCTTGGTGCGCATAAAGACGATAGTGCGCTCCGGGCCTTCCTTTTTGAGGAACTCGGGCAACAGGTTGTTCTTGGCCTCGATGGACACCGGGAACACAAACTGGTCGACGGTGTCGGCGGTCGACGTGGCGGGCGCGATCTCCACGCGGGCCGGGTCGCTCACCAGATCGGTGATCTCGCCCACGGCCTCCTCGTCGAGGGTCGCCGAGAACAGCAACGTCTGGCGATCGGCCGGCGTCTCGCGCACAATGCGGCGGACGGCGGGCAAAAAGCCCATGTCGAGCATGCGATCGGCCTCGTCGAGCACCAGGACCTTAACCTCGTCCAGGTGGCAGGCGCCCTGCTCGATCAGATCGACCAGACGGCCCGGCGTGGCGACCAGGATGTCGCAGCCGTACTTGAGGGCAGCAGTCTGCGGCTTGTAGCTCACGCCGCCCACGACGGTCACGGCGACATGGCCGGTGACGTCGGCGATCTTGCTCGCGACCTCGTCGATTTGCTGGGCAAGCTCGCGCGTAGGAGTGATGACGAGCATCACGGGGCCACGGCCGTTGCCCTCGGGCTTTTTAGCACCGCGACGACGGTTGCGGCCGCCGCGCTCGCACACGGGCTTGGGAGGAGCGATGTGCTCCAGATTGTTCATAGTCGGCAGCAAGAAGGCGGCCGTCTTGCCGGTGCCGGTTTGAGCGGCGGCAAGCAAGTCGCGGCCTTCGAGCACCACAGGGATCGAACCGGCCTGCACGGGCGTCGGCGCCGTGTAGCCCAGGCTCTCGATAGCACGAAGCATCTCGTCCGAAAGGCCCAGCTCGTCAAAGGCGGGCAGGCTCTCGGTAGCGGACTCGACGGCCTGGGCAGCATTTGCCTCATCGACGGCATCGAATGCAGCCTGGGTCATGGCCTCGCGGGTCTCGTCCAGAATCTCGGCGTCCGTGACGTCGGATACAGAATTACGCATATGTTGTTGTTCCTTATCTGCACGCACAATGGGCACGGCATGCGGCCGCGCGGGCGTGCTTGGTAGTGCGCTAATACATACAAAAACAGGTGCGCACAGAGAGGACGTTGCTCAGCACGCTGGCGATCGCTATGGCAGCCCTATCACGCGCCGTCCAGACGCAGCAGCTCTAAGCGATGGAGCAGATTCGCCGCCGGTTAGTATACCCGTACTCCGTATGCCCCCACGTAAACCACAGATGACGAGGCGGATGAGGCGGGCCCGGGCCGATTGTCTCAATCTGTAACAGTTACGGGGCAAAACCGGGTCTACACGTTACAGATCGAGACATTCAGTCAGCCCCTTGGCTAACATCTCGATCTGTAACAGTTACCGAGTAAATCGACCCGTAACTGTTACAGATCAAGACAAACCAATCCGTCTGAAGACAACATCTCGATCTGTAACAGTTGCGGAGCAAAACCGGCCCCAAATGTTACAGAACGAGACAGTTGAGTTGTCTGCCGAGGAACAATCTCAATCTGTAACAACTAGACCCCGTATCCCCCGCCAGATGTTACAGATCGAGACAAATGTGCCGAGCACCAAACCCGACAGGCAACAAAAAGGACCGGACGTCCAGCCATCACAACTGGAACGTCCGACCCCGTCAAACGTCAACTAGGGAAGCTGAACGAACAGGTCGCAGCCTCTACTCTGCGTCCGGGTCCTTAAAGTTCTTGGGATCCAAGACCATGCAGGTGTAGGTGATGTCGTGTTCGTCGTCGGGAATGGGTTCAAACCCGTTCTTACCAAAGAAGTCGATGAGCAGATGTGCGAGCTTAATCGGATCCGCATCAGGATCATCAAAGAGATATTCGCTCAGATCCAGGAATGTAGGCTGCTGTTCGCCCTCGCTCTCCCAGTATCCCAACAGGGCGTCGTGCACCAGGCGTGCGCCATAGCCGTTACCGCGGTAGTCAGGATCAACATACACATGGCTCAAAAACGTCGACGTTTCCTCGTTGAGCGGGTGCTCCGTAACGGCATCCGGCAGATCGGGGTCATCTGCACCGCCCGTTACGCAAAAACCGACCAGCTCATCATCGGCAAAGACGCCCCAGAGGTAACAGTTCTCCTCGTCCTCGTCCTCAACATAGTCCGCCCACGCGTCATAGACCTCGTAGCCCGACTGCTCGTCCAGATCGACCATATCGTCGACGTCGTCGGGACCCAAAGCCCTTACTTCAACTTCAGCCATTGTCCTGTCCTTTCTCTCGCTTTCAGGACAACCCAAGCATACGGCGCTGTCCAGATAACCTGTTGCGCAACATCGGAAGCTGCGTCAATACCGCCGTTAACGGCGACGACGCCTCAGGGCAATGCATGCAACGACAATCGCCAGCAGCACCAAGCCCTGAAAATTGATACGGCTAATAGCGAAGCCCGAAGGAACGATAAAGCTGTCGTAGAACATGTCGAGCAGGCCGATAAACACCAGAAACGCGATGAAGATCCAGAACACGCGACTCCTTAAAATGGGAGTAAACATGTCGAGCAGCGAACCGCCCGAGGAAGAACCCTGATAGCCAATTAAATCAAACGGCTCATCCTTTTCCACCTCGTCGGCATCGCTCGAAGCGCCTGAAGACTCGGACTCCAAATCGCGACGATCCGTCCAATACCCGGGCACATGGTCGCGCTCACCAAGGTACTCACCGTTTTTGACCACCGGCTCAAACAACATGGCACTCGAAAGATCCTCGAGCTCCTCGCGAATCAACTGGTCGGTGCGAGCGTCATGAGGCTCCTCGAGTTCGCACTCAAGCTCGTACATATGCTCCATGACCCGCTCGTAGTCCTCTTCAGACATATCGTCATCGTAATAGGAGTTCCTGCTCATCGTTCATCCCTCATTCAAGAACCGAATCCCTTTTGGACAACTCAAGTGTAGAAATCCATACCGAGCAGACGTTGCGCAACATTGCCGAGAACGAGACGGATCCGCTCTCAAAACGCCCCAGTACAGACCGTTCCGCATTGCAATTTGCGCACTCGCGGATGTTGCGCAACGTTCTCGCCCATCGGGGCGGTAGCGTTCGAGTTAGCAAAGCCACGAGCCCTAAAACCCGGGATCGTCGGCTTCCACCGCATACGAAAGAAGGAACGATGGACGAGATTTTTGAGCATCTACTTCAAGATACCGACCGCGGGATCTCGATCAACCAGATTGTCAATCGCATCGTGTTTCCCAACCACGATATCTGCATGCAGGCCAAAGCTGCCCTGGAGCGAGACTATGGCGAGTTCTGCTTTGCTGCCGTGATCCCCGATTACGAGGACTTCCAGCACATGAATCCGACCGACGCCACCAATGCTGCCCTGGAAACCTGCGGGTCCGACGGCGAAGAGGTCACCAACGTCGTCTGGGGCTACAACTCGCTCCAGTACGAATACAACGGCATTCCCTCGCTGGAGGTTGCCAAGACTATCTCCAAGATGATCGGCGTCCCCGTCTACTACGAGTACACCGATGCCGATGAGCTCGCTGCCGGCGCCGTGATCGCCGATGCGCAGGGCGACAGTGTCTCGTTTGCCAACGTGGTCGACAAGAGCTGCTGGGTGTATTTCCCGGAGGGGTTCGACGGTGCCACCGACACCCTGTTCCGCTGCGGCATGGGAACCATGTCCATGCCCGACGGAAGCCAAAAGTACTTTGAGGACACCACCGACCCCATCATGCGTTCGTATGCGCAGCGCGGAAACGTGTCCCTGTACTTCGACTTTCTCAAGGACCAGTTTGGCGCCCAAGAGGAGCCCCAGCCGGCGCCCTCGCGCAAAAAATCGTCTTCTGCGGCTAGCAAACGCAAAAAGAAGTCGACCAAGACGCAGGAGGTCGCAACCGCCACCATGGACGCATCGGACGTTGACGTGCTCTTTAGCCATCTAATCGAAGAGACAGGCGGTCAGATCCAGCCCCAAAGGGTCATCAACCGCATCGTCTTTCCCGGACACAATGCTTGCATGCAGGTAAAGGAGACCCTGGAACAGGAATTTGGCGGCTTTTCGCTCGCCACGCTGATACCCGCAATCTCCGACCTTGGCGATTTGAGCCAGCCGCAAAACGCCGCCATGTGCATCCATATCTGTGGCGCCCTAGGCGGACAGACATTCAACGAGATGTGGGGCTACAACTCGCTTCAATACGAATACGACGGCATCCCGCTGCTGCGAGCTGCAAAGGCGCTCGCCGGCCTGCTCGGGGCGCCCGTTTATTACGAGTACGTAGTGACCGACGGCTACAAGGCCGGAGCATGGCTAGCCGATCCCGATGACGACGACGTCTCGTTTGCGGCAAGCCTCACTAAAAGCCAGTGGACGTTCTTCCCCGACAACAGCCAGTACCGAGATGCCACGGCAGTTCGTTGCGGCGTGGCGACCGTCACGCTTTCCGTGACCCAAAATGGCGTGCCCCAGGACCGCGAGGTCTCGTTTGCGGACACGTTCAATCCCATCATGCAAAAGCTGGCAACCCGCGGGACCGTCTCCATGTATCTCGACCTGATCAATGCAAACTACAGCTCGTTTGCAGACCCATCGGACGATGACGACGAAGGCGAGGATGACGAACCCCAGGCAGAGTCCGATGCCCAGGCGTCGGGCAACGTCTACATGTCCCAAGCCATGGGTGCGATGACGTTTCGCATCGTCTTTCCCAATCATGACTGCTGCGAGTATATCCGCAATGATCTCGAAAAGTGCTTTGGCGGGTTCTCACTCCGGGCGATTTGCGGCACGCCCGATAGCACGTTTGACTCACCCGATGAGGTCCTGGGGACCATGGCAGGCCACGGAATTCCCGATGATGCAACCGATGTCGAATGGGGCTATAACTCCATGCGTTATCGCGTGGCGCACTCCGTGCCCAACGCCATTGTTCTCGAGACGTTGGTCCAGCACTACAACATTCCGCTGTACGTCGAGTATTTCGATGAGCTTAAACGCGCGACCGGCGCTGCCATTACGATCCCCGACATGGCAAATCCGACCGCATTCATCCCCGGCACACTCGGATGCAAAGAGCAGATGTACTTTGACCATGGCAGCGACAACGAAGGCTACGTTGCACTTCGATGCGGCTATTGCCAGGCAGTCTCCGATGATGGCAAAACGCGCATTTCCTTTGTCGACGACCCATCGCAGTCGGTCATGGCGGAAATGGCAGAAGAAGCATCGGTCGGAGTCTACGTTAGGCTGCTTAAAAAATTCGATCTTGAGCAAGTTCTCCCCGCTGGATATCAGAAACCGGCTTCTCGTCCCGCCGCAAGTTCCAAAAAGAACACCTCGACCTCCTCGGCAGAAAAATCGAAAATCAGCCTGTGGATGAACCCCATTGCAGAGAAGCATGTCTGGAATTCCCTCGATGCTTACGGTCAAGAGCAGGGCAAGCGGAATGACATGAACATGTTCTTTTTGGAGTCGCTCTATCGCGGCGGCGACCAGATCCGCGACCCATTTGGATTTGCCACAGGCCGCAAACCTATGCCGGCTTATGCAAGCCACCAGGCGCACCGCAAGGTTATCGACGCCGCCCTTACTACCGACATAGAAGTCGGCGCGCTTGTCGCGGGGCTTCTCGGCCAAGACCTGTTGACATCCGAAGAGCTCAACGCGCTGCACCGCGACATCGAGCTCAAGGCCCAAGGCATAAGCGCCATCGCCACCGGAAGAGGTGCCGCACTCGAGAGCCGCTGCGACTCGGTTTGCTACCTTATTGCAAAGCTCCGGAACCATGACGGCGACAATAGCCATCGCTTTATGATGTGGATGGCGGACACCGACCAAGCCGCACGCGTAAAGTTCTACGGCGAGGCGCCGGCAATCGGCGCGCCCTTTACGTGCCGTTTTAGCGTAGTGGAAAATGACGTCATTACGTACTGGATGCCCGTCGAGGGCGAGAAGGGCTTCTCTCGCTATAAGCAGATTCCCGAGGGAGGACGCATCGACGTCTCCGCGGCAAAGAGCGACTCCGCCGCCATGAGCGCTCTTCGCAAGGCCAACGCGATGTTCCTTAAGGCGTGCGGACTCAAGCAGACCGCACCGTCCAAAACGCGCATGACCCCGGAGCAGTCGCAACGATTTAGCGAGCTGCGAGAGAAACTGGGTCGTAAAACGGGTTATGCCCTTACGGTGCTCTTCTCGCGCTGCGTACTCTGCAGCGCCGAAGCCGACCGATTCCTCGAGCTCATGGAGCACGCCGCTGCCGCGCACGATCGCGGAGAGGTGATCGACGTCGACGATACCGAGGTCGTAGAGCACAAGGCCGTTTACATGGTTGGCCCGATCTCTACCGAGGATGGTACTTGTCAGCTCTACAACCCCAACACCGTCAACTTTGAGGACTTTAGGTTCCAGCCCAACCTGCTCGAAGACTTCCATACCGACCTGCCCCGTGCCGGCAGCTTTATCAACATTGCAACGAGCGTCGTTGAGTCGGACGTCATCGCTGCTTGGGCGGGCTACAACCCGGGTAACGCCCAGCGCTCGGCACGTTACTAAAGAGCAATTAGCACGGCCAAGCCATGTATCTGTTGCGCGGCATCGGCCCTGGACGTCGAACCGCGCCGTCCACGATGTTGCGCAACAGAATGCAGCGCAGGCGGCCTAGTATGCGAAGTAACAGGCGCGCGCAGGTCAGACGCATCGAATCTGACCTGCGCGCGCAACACAAATCATCGCAGGGAGCACACCATGGCGCGTGACACATCAAACGATCCGGTTGTTAACTTGCCGCTCGATTACAAGTTCGACGGCAACGGCAACATCATCCAAAAGGTCTTTTTTGGCGTAAATGCGGTATTCTGCCCCGTCTGGTACTGGTGGTACTTCAAAAGCAATCGTGATCCCAACTTTTGGGTCGGTGACAGCGACATGGACGGCTATGATCCCGAGGAATGCGCTACCGAGTTCCTGCACCGCATGGATAACTTTACGCCCGAGGAGAGCTGCAACCTCTTTGAAGTCGCAAAGTATTGCGACCGCATGACGGGCGTTACCGTCTTTGACGTCGTAAACGGGCGAAATGTAAACGAGCGACACCTGGATGACTACTACACCGGCTACGACCTTGGCATCGAAGATGATGACGAGGACGAAGAAGACGACACAGACATCGAGATGGAGTTTGAGGGGCAACCTGTTAGCCCCCAGCCGATGCGCGTATGCGACGAGGGCCCCTGCCAGTTTATGCTGCCGCCCGTTTTAAACTGCGGAACGGACGACGGTTCTGGCTACGAGGTCGAGATTCCCCTGCGCGCCAAAACGACCAAGAGCGGTACTCCGCAGGAGCGACTATCGTTCTATATCCCCGCCGACGTCGCCGTACAGTGGTTCCGCGAGGTCACGGGCGAGCCGCAGGCCGACTACCAACTGTTCCAAACTGTTTGGATGGATCGGGCCAATCGGCTTGAGAACCCGCACTTTGTCGACCACCTGTTTTCCTATGCGTTTTGGCAGGAGCGACTGCTGCGCATCCTGCACTACACGTACAAACGCGGCAAGGTGCAGAGTGCGCGCATCGTTGCCGATTACGAAGGCGATGCCGCCGAGTTTATTGGTAAGTACTATCCGGAGGCCGAGGTCATCGGTCATCAGGGCAATGAGAACGCCTTTGAAACGGGAGCCGCCTATCTGGTGGACCTCACGCTGGACTACAAATACAAGGGCGACAAGATTGTCGAGAAAAAGACGTTCTCGGTCCTTGGCAGCTTTGGACGCAAATGGTATCGGCTCTTTAGCGGCAATCCCAACGCCACCGTTGATGATTTCTATGCATGGTGCGAGCAAACCGACACCTACGAGCCCCTGCGTCAGGCAGCCGAAACCGCCGGCGCAATCGTTCAGTACACCACCTACGGACTAAAGGACGGCAAGCTCACCAGCAAACGCACCGAAGACCACCAAGGCCGCACCAACGTCGAGATTAATGAGGCGGCCGAACTGAGGGATCGCATGTTCACGTAGGCGGCAACAGGCCCGGTTCACGTTATCCGTTCATCTCTATACTCACAGGAGGTACCTACTTTGATTTCTCCAATCTGTTGGTTCGCGGCATTCCTCGTCGCTCTCGTCGCGCTCTGCTATTCCATACACTTGGAACGGCACAACTATCAGCACAAACTCTTTGGCTTCGAGATCAATTCCAACCGTCGCATCGTCGCCTTTGGAATTCTTGCTCTTGGCGCTTTTTGCCTATTTGCCCCCGTTACCTGGGCGCAGTGCTTTTCTTCGGATCTTAGTGAGGGCTGGGAGCCGGAAGCCTTCAACTTTATTAGCTGGGTCATCACCAACTTCTTTGCCGTGGGATGGACAACGACCATCCAGACCGGCCTCACCGATGTGACGTCAACCGTCTATAGCGCTATTCCCCTTGGCGGCAGCATTGCCGGCCAGGTGTTCAATCTGCTCTATTCGCTGCTCACACTTGCATACATCATCGCCCTTCCCGTTGAAATTGGCCTGTTTGCCTTCAACGCTGTTGCTACACGTCTCTCGGGCAGCGTTATCAAGCGTCATCTCAAATATGCCGACCATGCAATTATCTTTGAGAGCGTCGACGCCAACACCGAGTTGCTCGCGCGTGATATCGTTAACAACATCAAGGGCGGAACGCTCAATAACGCGAATGGCAACGGCGACATCGCCCTCATCTTTTGTCTAGGCAGCGACGAGGACAGCGAGCGTCAGCGCGTACTGCGCAATCTGTGCCAGGGCTATGTGCGCTATGTGTTCACCGACTCCGAAGCGGCCGATGTGCTCGCAACGATTACATCGCTGCGCGATGCAGTTAAGCATCTGCTCGCAGTCGATGTCGTCGCAACGAGCGAAGAAACCGAACACAATGTCAGTGCGACGATCGACATGCTTGAAGCGACGCACAAGAATCCTCAGGCCGGCTGCGCGCCCAAGATTACGCTCCATTGCACCCACAAGAACCCCGATGATGCCCAGATCTTCGATGCCATCAAAGCCGACAATGAGCCGACTTGTCTTCACTTGCTCTCACGCGTACAAGACGAAATATACGATGTACTTGAAGAGGCTCCTCTCTACAGCGTGCTCGAGCCCATCGATATCTCCGTCAATCCAAATCCCAAGCCTCAGAATCTCACCGTGCTCGTTTTCGGCGCAGGCGATTTCGGCATGCAGGCAACACGCACTTCCTTCTGGATGGGCCGCATGCCGGGCGTTCGTCTGAACATTGTTGTTGTCGACCCCAACGCCCGAACGATACTAGAACGCGAAGCAGCCCGCTACCCCGAGATGTTTGGCGAAAGCTGCAACGGCATCCCGACAATTCGCTTTGTAGAAGCTGAGGCGCCCTCGGTTACAACCGATCGCCTTATTGCAGGCGACACCGTCACTACACTGCACTACGACGCTCAAAACAAATGCGTATCGTCCAAAGCCGACAGCGCACTAATTACCGATGACGCTCGTCTTTACGCTTTCGTAACCATGGGAGATTGTGGACAAAACCTCTCCTATTCGCTCATGCTCCAACGTCAGATCTTCAATCGCTTTATCGACCAGGGCTCACCGGACTACACCAAACAGCAACCCGTCATCTGTCCCCATATCGAGAGCGAAGAAATCCTAGGCGCCCTTAAAAGCCTCGATAAGACTCAGACGATCGGCAAAGACGCCGCCAAAATCATGCATCCGTTTGGTGCCCGCAAGGCGTTCTACACCTACAGCAACATCATCAATGACGAGCGCGAGCGCCTGGCCGTACAGCTCAATGCGGCATACGACCTTTGCTTTAATGGCTCCATTAAGAATGATTTTGACGCAACGCTCGCCGTTGATAAGGCAGTCAATAGTTACAACGGCAAAGGATCCAACAAGAGCAGCAGCCGAGCTTCGGCAGCACATATCCCCTACCGCTTCTGGGCGCTTGGCTTTAGCGACGCCGACGTGGAACAGGGATCCTTCGAGCATGCCTGGAGGGAAAAGCTGCAGGGCAAGGTCAAGCCGGCTTCGAATAACGACAACATTGCCAATGCGATATTAAGCTCCGTCGTTCCCGACGCAGCCACCAAAGCCGAGTTCGATGCCAACGAGCAGAAGAACCGCGAGGAATTCAACCTTATTTGTCGTTTAGGAGACATGGAGCACGATCGTTGGCTTGCCTATTGCCGGGCAACGGGCATGACCGAACTGGGACACGGCACCATCGAACAGGAACGCGAACAGCGTATGCGTGCAGCAGCCGTCGATGCGTTCCTGAGCGGCAAGGCCAACAAGAGTGGGGCCGAAGGCGTTCGCAAGTCCGACATCCTCATGCGTCACGCCTACATGACACCCGACAACGACGTACTTGGTGCCCGCGGGTTCCTGCTAGGAAAAGACGTCTACGCCTACGACCGAATCATCGTCGCCCTCTCAGCCCGCATCGCCAAGGGAGATGTTGTCAAGCCCAAGAAGGACACGGATAAATAACGATTTCAAACGAGAGGATTGCAACATGGGAAAGCCATCCACCGCAAATATAAAGCAAGATAGCGAGGGCCACACCCTTCTACAGATATTCGTAAGCTACCGACGTGCGGACAACATATTCAACCACATGCTCGATATCGTTGACAGAACCCTAGATATGCTCAACACAAGCAAAGATATGCTTGCTTTGACCGACTATCGAATTGACAAGTTCACCGATATCGTCTCCATCGATTACGGGCAGCGCTGGGAACAGAAGATGAATGAAGCTCTCGAAGACTCGGACATCCTGCTTGCTTTCATAACGCCTGGCTATATCGAAAGCAAGAACTGCTGTCACGAATACAATCATTTCCTTGAAAACGCTGAAGGAGAAAATGAGGAAAAAACTGACAAGGATGATAGGCCTCGCCGCTGCATTCCCGTTTTTTGGACAAGCCAAGATAGAATTGAAGCGAATATAAAAAAGAAATATGGCGAAAGCCCCGACGGAGAACCCGCTGCAAAAGAAAAATCCAGTCAAACTAGCTCGGACAGCCATGACGACAAAAACGATCATGACGAGTCACTCGCTAAAAAACAGACCCGCGAAATCCGCGATAAGGAAAGCGGCGACAAAAGCGTCTCCGACAATCCCTCAAAAGATAAGAACTCAGCAAATAACGCCCGTAGCACTTGGGATTCAATCAAAGAGTTCAATGGCCTAGAGGCGGTCCTCCCTAAGTTCATTGAGCTTCTTAAGGACGATGCGCAGGGGTCTGATTACGATTTCGTGAAAGACTGTATCGTTCGCTGGCTTGCTAACAAGATTTTCATCGTTGCAGATTCAATCATTAAGAGCAAACAAATGGTTGAGGAAGAGGATTCTACGATTGCGGAAGCGAAGACGGTCAAGCCATTAGACGACGAGCTTGCCGCCGCACTTTCCGACCATGTGTTTCATCTCTCGACAAAGAGCTCCGAAGGGACCGCTCATGTGTCCGATGGCGTTTTTATCGTCGAAAAAGGCACAAAAATTGCCAGGGATCTTACGGCAAGCTGCCCGGTCTCCGTCATCAAGCAACGCAACATGCATGCAGACCTCATAGAGGATTGCGTGCTCACCGGTGACATTGCGTTTTCGAGCCCCTCGGCGGCAGCGGGATTCGTAGCAGGCCGAAGCTCCAACGGTAAAACTATGTGGACGACCGATGAAAATAAAACCATCAACGATCTTGAGGAGGAATACAGGAAGGGAAAACAGTCGTAAGAGGAAAATGGACTGGAAAGAAAAACCATCCAGCAATAATGAACGAAAAGAAGCGGGGCTCGTAAATGGCCGAGCCCCGCTTCTTTTTGTTCGTTTATGGCCTTGCAGCAAAAGATGCTCTGCCGCTTCAAGGGACCCTACCGCTCCTCTAGCGTCCAGCCTTTCTGAGCGCAGAGGTCACGCAGGGTAGCCACGAGGTCCGCGTTGGTGTCGCTGTCGACCACGATCTTGTCGATGTGATCAGCGGCAATGTTGAGCTTGGGGAACGAGTGGCTGCAACCCGACAGGTTGAGCTCACCGACGTTGCAGGTAATCTCGAGTGCGCCAAGAATGTCATCGTTCGAAAGATCAATCTTCTCGACGTCGCCCTGAAGGCCTTGGTCAACGGTAAAGAACATCAGGTTCTTAAGACCCGAGGCGTTGATGGAACTGACAGCACCCTTAAGGCCCTCGATCTTAAAGGAATTAAGCTTGGGACAGACGCTCAGGTCGAGGTCCTGGGTCGTCATGTCGCCAAACTTGAGCACCTCGAGTGCCTCGAGCTCGCTAAAGTCTGCACTCTTGGCGCTCAGGGTATTGATGCCGAGCGTGTCGAGCTTGTCCAGCTTGCTAATGGGCGTGAAGTCCGTCACCTCGTCACTCACGACCAGCTCTGTGATGCGCTGGGTCTCCTTGGCGGTCAGCTGGCCATCGTCATCGTTATCGTAGTCGGCAAGCAGCCCGTGCAGGGTATCATCCGTGATCGCATCAACATCGACGAGACCTTTTTCTTTCTTGGTCTCGGAGCCAGAGGCGTCAGTTGAGCTCGACTCTTTAGAGGCGCTCGACGAGGCTTCTCCGGCGCCTTGCACGTCACCGACGCCGCCAATCACGGCAAAGGCAGCAACCGCGCCTATGACCACAACCGCCGCAAGCACTACCAGGGCGCGAACGCCGCCCAAGCGAGAAACGGCTTCATTTGCACGTTCAGCCGCCTGTCCATTCGGCTGCCTGGCAGGGCGAGGGATCCGACTTGTCGAACGCCCCGGCGTCTGCTGCGCCTGCCCAGCAGGCTGTTCGGTTGCCCGCCCGTTCGGACGCATATTCACCCGCACATCCGGCGTCTCGGCAGCCGGCTCATTAGCCCCGCCCGTAGGCTGCTCGGTCACACGCTGAACCCGTTCGTTATCCCGCCAAGACATGTCGGGCTTAAAATTCGCCATATCGCTTCTCCTCACTTGAGCGCATCGCTACTGCTGCTCCATGGTGTAGCCGTAGTCACTGCTCATTTTTTGCAAATACTCGACCAGGCTGCTGCTCGTGTCGCTGTCGTACAAGATCTTGCCAACACAATTGGGTGTAAAAGTGAAATGGAAGGCATCTTCCCTGCCTGCCCCGCACAGATTGAGTGTATCGACTCTGCAACCGATCTTCAGGACCTTGAGGTTCACATCACCCGACAGGTCAAGCGTCCCAATACTGCCATCAAGGCCTTCGATCTGGACGTTCGTCAACGAGGACATGTTTTTGGCATTCAAGGTATCGACGGGGCTCTCGAGCCTGTTTATGGTAACGCGCTGTAGCTGAGGAAAACGTGTGAGATCAACCTGAGGCACCGAGCAGTCGCCAATGGACAGATGAGTGATATTGCTAATGGAGCTTATGTCGTAGCTTTCGCTGTCGTAGTCGCCGATGCCAAACGTCGTGATGTTGTGGAAGTTGGCCAACAGCGGAAGCGAATCAAACGACTCGACGTCGATTGAGCTAGCTTCATCCGCAGTCTCTTGCGAAATATTGCCGTCCTCATCTGCATCGAGCGCTAAGTCCGAGCGCAGTGCCTCGTCCGTAATCTCATCGAGCGTGAGCACTGTGGCCTTTTTCGCTTCTTCCTGGTGGCGCTCTTCTTTTTCCTTTTTACGCTGAGCGCGCGCCGCCTCGTCTTCTTGCTGTTGTTTGGCCTCGGCGCGCTGCTCGGTCTGCCGATTGGTTTCGGAGATACCGCTTGTGATGGACGTGACCGCCACAATCGCGATGACTATCACCACGGCAAGAACGATCACTACGCGCGGACCGCCCAAGCGGTTCACGATATCGTTGATATCCGATCCGTTGGATCCGGCGCCCCCGCGGTCAGACCCGTTCTGATTAATTGCCATCCGTGTTTCCCCCTCCGCCGCCTACAGGCGGTCCTTGTCGAAGTAGTCAGCGTCGCGCCAGTCACCGCGCCAGCGGTAGGCGTGGGCGTTCTCGCGCGACCAGTCGCTCAGGTGGCGCAGGATGAAGCGGCTCATGTCGTCCGCGAGCGGTTCGATCGGCCCCACGCGCCGCACCTCGGCCGCCTGCTCCCAGAACGAGTACGCCATGAGGTAGAACGTGCCGGCATCGACGTAGTCGCCCGGGTAGGCGGGGTCGTCGAACCAGCCGTGCGTGTCGGGCGTGCCGTTTTGCTCGCACCACTCCGCCACGTTGAGGGCGAGGCTCATCAGGGTCGTGTAGTCCTGCGGGTCGCCCGAGGCGAGCGCCTCGTGCAGGTTGGACATGGGGCCCTCGGCGCCGTAGGCCGGGTAGTACAGGTCCCACAAGCGATCGGCCTCTTCATCAGTCAGTTCCAAGACGGACGGACGATCACCAATTCCATCATCATATTGATATGAATATGGATCTACGCCCGTCAAGGCACCCTCGCCGTAATCAAGAGAAGATGAGCCGTTGCGCGCACCACGTTTTGCGCGCAACGCCGACCCCAATAGTGAATAGCCATTGTGATAGCCTTCGCGCGTGTCAGCGATAAACTGACCAAAGTTAAATTGAGCATGCGCATCCGATAATGCGCGCCTTGTAGCAGCTGAACCGCGTAGCAAATAGAAAAGACCAATGATCAGCTGTTTGATAATCAGACTCAGCGGTCCAATTAATAACTCAATCGAAACGACAATTAGGCCACCGAAAATAACGACTGCTTGAGCGAATGGGTTAAAAGCGCTATATCCAGGAGCAGGGAGACCCGTATGCAAAATATCGTCTCCACCTGTATTTAGGAACAGACGGTACCAGACCGAGCAAAGACCCCACACCGTAAAAATACGCACCGGAAGAAAACGAATGACGGTCGGAATAGCATCTACAATGCGCGATAAATTAATGCTCACATGGTGCTTTGGTGCACCGGCACTATTCCAGTTGATGTCCAGACGTCCATTTGCTGCGTCCGATTCAATATGTACCCCGGTATCTTTCGGTGCCATCCGCTGAGCGCGAAGTTGTTCGAGTCGCTCCTGCGCCGACAGGCCCTCAGAATCTCGTTCCCCCATGCCCATTGTCTATATCCTCACAAATCATCAGAAGTGGTAATGCATAGCGCCAAAACGCTCTAACGAATAGCCAAGCTCTCTAGTCATAGCTTTAATCGTGTGGGTTTCTCGCTTCCTCGTCACGGGATCCCTTCGCATGAATACAAACGTCGGGAACATCCCCCATGCCACTTGCTGAAAACCCGTCATGGCATTGGCAGGGATGACGATTGGCGGGTTTGAATTTCCCGGAGCAAGAATCCTTCCCGCAACAGCCTTGCTTTTGCCAAGGCCAGGAACAAGCGACTTGACCACCGGATGATTGTCCAGCGTCGAACCTTCGCGTTTTGCAACAATCTCGATGCGGTTTTCGTACAATCTAATCGAACAAGGCCTTCCATCGCACGTACCGTATCCTTGGTCGATGACGGTTCCGTACACCGCATCTTTCCTAGCCATGCTCTCGGCAAGGCGGCGTCGTTGGCGCTGCGCCTCGGCACTATTGGCAATAGCCTCGCGGCCTCCCATAACCAGCCGCTCAACATCGTGAAGTTGCCCACCTGCTCGCTGAGCATTGGAGCCCTGTTGTTGAGAGTCCCCGTTACGATTCCTATCGTTACCGGAGCTTCCAAACATATTTCCAAAGTTTAACGTTGGCATTGATCATCCAAACTGTCGTCTCGCCAATCGGAGTCTTCCCCGACGGACACATGAGTATTACCCTCTGTCCTCATCAGTAATGGAAATGAGAGTCTGCAAAATCTTCGAGTACCTCATCGAAACCCGGCGAAAAAACCTGAATCGTATGTTGCACGCGAGTGTGCAGATTGCGATCTTTTCGGTCGAACGTAAATTCGGGGCTATTGGTGATGCCAGGCATGCGAAGCCAATTAGTGAGCGCGTTTGCTGGAATATTGATCGTATTTACAGCATAAGGCCTATTAAACGCCTTGTCCAAGTCAGATGTTTTACCCGATTTAACTACGGATTTATATTTATCTAAATCGCGCCTTCCAGAATACATCAAGGTATGAGTAATCTTGATGTAGTTAGTATAGATGTCGATACGGCAAGGCATCCCATCATAGACGCCGTATCCAGAAGCGTTCGGCTCCTTTTTGCCTTTCACTCCAGAACTGGACTTCTTAGTATTCGCTGTTTCCTTTTTCGCAGCAGAAGCATTGCCCGTACGGCCGGCAGACGCAGCACTGCCAGAAGCGTAAACATGACTAACAGGCGCCTTGTAATTCGTCTTCATTCCAGTGCTGGAATTCTGAACGCCATTCTGCGGAATGTTGTCTTGTTTAGCAGTGTTCTGCTGAGCAGCAATCGGCTGGACAGCAATCGGCGACTGCTTTTTCCGCGATTGGAGATCATCCCATTTTTCCAAACCACGGAAAAACACGAATGCAATGACGCTAATTACAAAAGCGAGCAAGAGGAAAATGAAACCGAAAAGGCTCAGGAAGTTGGCAAACGAGACAACCCCAGAAAGCAAAAACTCAATGAGTATCGGAGGTATCCACATGTAAAGCCACGAACGCAGCGCTTGAGCGCTACCAGGATGTGCATCCTCGCCAAACATGATCAATACGATCATCAAGCCGAAGCAAACCGCAATTAAAACTTCAACTCTCGCATACACATCGCCATCGACATACATCGACCCCATAAAGCCAAACGCACTAACAATGAGTGCCGTGATGAGCACCAATCTGCCAGCAAGACGTCCGAATCGATCCATGACTTCGGGATCGGTATAAAACGACACAGAATGACGCCCTGTCGAGAACAGCGGCTTACGCGCATCGGTCAATGCGGCATCTCCCGACTGAACTGACAAAATTTCAGTAATTTTGTCATTGCGTCCGTCGAAATCGACCAACTTGACCAAATAGCTCTCTAAGGCAGCAGCGTTTGAATCCAGAGCATCTTCGAGACCCGAGACACGATCAACAGCAGAAAAAGAACGGAGCACATTGAGCGCAAGGAAGCCGAAAGAGCCCAAAAATGCCAGCACCAAGAAAACGACAACGAGAGGGCCAAACGTTCCAAGTGAAACGATAAGCTGACCGAATGCGCCACGGGCGCATTTAATAATAAGGAGATAGAGAAGCGCAACGGCAATGGTAGTAATGAGAACGTTCCGCTGCTCCTTCTTTACAGCAGCAATCTGAGCATCGCTGTCAGCGATGCCCTTGATGACACCGTATTCACGCGTGTCCGTTTCGATAGCGGCCTTCAGCTTTCCATCGGCAACTCCGCGAGCGTCATCCAAATATTGTGAATATGCCGCGGACGGCAGACTCTCGACATCCGCCAAAAGCCTAATCTCAAGGATGTCGAGCACGCCATGATCCTCACAAGAGGTCAAGAGGTCAGAAACGTACCCACGCGGCACGACATCATCCTTTACCTGAGCACAGAACAGTGACCCCAGCGCGATGGGGCGAGTTCCAAAACGTCCATCAAGTTCCCAGCCCAGAATATATGGAACTGGCGTAGATTCCATGTCGCCTCGAAGCTTAATGCCCTCAAGACGAGCGTTGCTGCCCAACTTAACAAGTGTCGAGACGGGCGCATCCATTGCCGGATTAAGTCCACGAAGCGCGATAACTGCAGCTTCACCTGTCGAACCCTGCATCGTTTCATATAAGTCGGTATGGCCAGAAAGCCAAATCCAGGCAGCATAGTTTCCATACTTTCGATAAAACGAGCGCACGGCGGCCTTATCGTCGGCGACCTTATCCATAAAGACAAGGACAACGTCGGTGTCTATGCCGCCCTCGGCATTTGCCCCATCGCGAGCAGCGATGATTGCCGACATATCAACATCGCCGGCAAAATAGAGCAAAAACTCATCGAGCGATCGAGAAGACGAACAGACGCCAAAGAATGCAGAGGGTTGCCGCAATACCGACTTAAGCGCACCCTGGGCCATAGCATGCTTGTTTTCACCGGACGTCAACAAGCCCTTAAATAGGCAGGCCGCAAAATGCGGATCGTCCGATTGACGAGCAAGAAGCTCAAGACTGTGAATATCAGAAGCCAAACGAACCCTTTGACTGTCGGCGTTTGCTTCTCGAGATAAGACGAGCGAGAGGAATCCAGAGGGCAACACGCCAGATGAATTTGTGCCATCAAGGCCTGACTGCCGAGCATAGCGATCAATTGTATCCACAGCCATCGATGCAATACGCGCCGGCAAAGCATCGGGTGCATTAGTCAGCGAGACATCCTCACCGCGCCACGACATAATCTTGCCGTTGGACATCTCATAGATTACGCAAGCGAGCGCCAGGTCGGGATTGGACGCTGTCTGGATATCCTCTTCGACTAACTGGTGAATCCTGGTCTGCAGGTCATTTTCACCCCAGTCGCCCATCAGGTTTTCGAGCTGCTGTTGGCTCATGCGAAGTTTAGCCTCGTCCCAATTGGAGGACAGCGCTCGAGCGAGCAACACCGGATCGCTATACTGCTTGCCCGCAAACTCGTAAGGCTTGCGAGCACTGCCGGCGTCCATGGTGGGAAGCTTACGATAAAAATTATCTGGGTCGGCCATCCAGTCTTTAACCTCTTCATAGCCAAAACGCTCGCCCGAAAGCTCAAACGTCAGGCCCTTGAGGAGGTTTCCCAGGGTTGCATCATCTGGATGGTTAAAGTCCGCAGGCTCACCCGTCTCTTGGCGATCGGAAAGCGTATTGTCGTCTATGAACTCCTGCAGCGGGTGGACATTGTTTTCGTAGAGCGTCCAGATTGTATAGCCAAACGAATACCAGTCGTTACGAGGGTCGACCATGCCGCCACGACCGGGCGTGTAGCCGTCGGAGCGCGTCATGGTGTTCGTCAGTCGGCTGTCAAATCCGGCAAGCGAGCGGGCGGAGCCATAATCTCCGAGCACGATCTGTTTGTCGTACAGGTAGACGTTCTGCGGCTTAATGTCACGATGGACAATACCAAGCTCGGTATGGAGCAGCTCAATTGCCTGGCTGAGCTCGGGAATCACGCGGCTCTTAACCATATTCTTGCTACGGGGACGATCAAAAAGGCATGTGGCCAGCGGCGTAATGGAAACATCCCACAGCTGAGGAGCCGCAGCCCCCACTTCGGTCGCGCTCAGGCCCTGGTGCAGATAGGCAAAGATGGGCAGCAGATGCGTTTGAGACACGGGGCGGCCATTAAGCCCCATTACGGCGCTTACCACCTTTTGATATGCCGAACGCTCGGCGCCCACAAGAGGCTTAAAGACCTTGGCAACACATGCCAAACCATCGCTCACCCGCTCGGCGGCAACAATGGTAGATTGACCGCCATGGCCAATGACCTGTCCCAAATGAATAATAAACTGCTGCCCGTCATTCGAGACAACCGTCGCATCCTCTGCAACAAAAGGCGAGGCAGATGCAGCGGCGGCATGTGCGCCCCCACGAGAAACGGTCACCGTTTCACCGTTGGGACTGGCCGTGGCGCCGCGCGAGACAGTTACCGTCTGGCCGTCGGCGCTCGCAGCGCGCGGCACCGTGACAGTTTCGCCTGCCGCAGAAGTACCAGGGCGTGAAACAGTAACGGTCTTGCCGTCAGCGGAAGCACCAACAGACGGCCCCGCAACCGTTACTGTTTCACCATTCGATTCGGTCATCGGGCGATGCACCGTTACGGTTTCGTTTGTCGATGGCGCGTCGTCGCGGCGGACGGTGACCGTTTCACCAGATGCCGGAGCGTCAGCTCGACGTACCGTCACGGTCTCTCCAGGCGCAGAAGCCTGGTCGCCACGGTTCACGGTAACCGTCTCTCCCCCTACGGGCGCATTCCCGCGGCGCACCGTTACGGTCTCATCATTGCCATTGCCACCATCTCGGTGTACCGTAATCGTCTCATCAGACATGGCTACTCCCCCACTTCAATTACAATCAGCGTTGCATCGTCCGTCGAGCCGTTCACCCGAGCCTCGGCATATAGCTCTTCGCACAACTGTGCACATGTCGAATCGCTCGCAAGCATCTGCTGCAAACGTTCCTGCGCAATCTGCCCATCGATACCATCGGAACAGATCAGATAGCGATCGCCCGGAAGCATCACGGTCGTCTTGACCTCAAGATTGCGACCGCCCTGATTGAGTCCGATCGCGAGCTCAATACAATGCGAAACGGCGTCGTCTCTGTATTCAGCGCCAACGCCGCCCACGCGCCGCTCAGGCGTGTGGTCACAGCTAAGCACGGCAAGCACACCGCCACGCAGTCGGTACACGCGAGAATCGCCGGCATTAAAAACAGCACCGTGCCCGTCAGGAGCAACCACGAGGCCAGCAACCGTGGATGCGGCAACAGGCAGTCCATAGCGAGCCGCATACGTCTCAACATCGTTCTCGGCTCGCTCGCCCGCCATGCGTAGGCGATCCTGTAACGCGTTGACGGTATCGGCATCAAAGACGCGCACGGCCTGTGCAAACGCCTGAGCAGCGAGCGTCGAGGCGGCCGCTCCGTGCCCGCCTTCGCTCACACCGTCAAAGACTGCCATGCAGCCCATCTCGCGCTCGCAATCGCCCGCTAGGCCATAGCAAAGGACATTACCGTCAAGAAGCAAACGGTCCTCGTTGACGGGGTGATTGGTTCCCGCTTGAGTTTTTGCTGCAGCGATAAACTTCGTCATCGCCAATCGCCTCCCATCGATCCGGGCACGAGCTCAAATGCGATGTGCGCATCATCGCCCTCGCCCTGCGGCACGGCGCGTGCCACCATGCCGGGACGGCCGCGCCACTCGGCGCGGTGTTCAAACAGAAAATCGGAAAGCCCGTTAAGGTAGCCGCTCTCCACCAAGTTGCCAATGCCGCGGCCGCCCTTAGCCTTGACAGCATCCGTCATGGCAATGGAGTGCAGCAGCTCGCGGGCAGCGTCGGTCGCCTCAACCGTAATATCGGGCTGTGCCTTATGCACGTTGCGGTTAACGGCATCGATCTTGGAATTAAGGATCTGAAGTGCCACGGCATCGTCGATAAAGTTGAAGATCACCACGTTGTCGCCGATACGGCCCAAGAACTCGGGCTTAAACTCGCGATCCATCTCGGTGCGCACGCGCTCGCAAATCTCGTTATAGGGCGTGTTGGGCGCGATGGTATTACGAACTTCGTTGCCCTGCGCATCGATCTCAATCTTGGAAAAGCCGATGTTGCTCGTAAAGAAGATGACCGTCTCAGAGAAGTACACGGTATTGCCCTGGCCATCGGTCAGGCGTCCATCTTCGAGGATCTGCAGGAACTTGTCCATAATGCTCGGCGCGGCCTTCTCGATCTCGTCGAAAAGAACCACCGAGAACGGATTGGCCTTGACCGCATTGGTAAGCTGACCGCCCTCGGCATAGCCCACGTATCCCGGAGGAGCGCCAAAGAGCTTTTGATCGGAGTTCTCGGCACCGTACTCGGACATATCAAAACGCAGCATGCTGCGCTCGTCGCCAAAGAGAAGCTCCGTAATGGCCTTAACGATCTCGGTCTTACCGGTACCGGTGGGACCGCTCAAAAACAGGACGCCCTTGGGCTTAGAGCCAGATGAATGGGTGGCGCCCGAAAGGCCCATAACGGAGCGCTTGAGCACGGTGACGGCCTTCTCAACGGCCTCGTCCTGGCCCTTTACGCGGCGTTTGATCTTTTCCTCGGGATCCTCTTCGAGCTTCTCGAACATCTGCTGCCATTTGTTCTCGCGAAAGCCGTACTTGTAGACGTCGACGAGCTTGGGAAGGATGGCCTCGATGGAAGCCTCGGGGTTTTGCATGTCGCGCTGGTACATACGCTGCAGCCCCTCGAGCTCCTTAACGCTCATGCCGTCGGTGGTATCGATAAAGCGACGCACCGCACGGTCATCGGAATCGGACAGCGCCTCACCAAAGCCAAACTTGCTTTGGATGTAGGCCTCGCGCATGTCACGATCGGGATGCGGCAGCGTGATGGTGCGCAGGAAGGGATTCTCCTCGATAAACCACACAGGCAGGTTGCGCACGTTATCCGTTACCAGAATGAGCGTGTTAACGGCCGTACGGTTAATGAGGCGCGCCTTGCTGGCACCAAGGTACAGGTTAAGGAAGAACTGCGTCTCGTCGGGCATAAGACCGGTCGAGGAGGCAAGCAGACGCGATGCCATGTTGACGATCACGCAAAGCGGCTTGGCCTCGGTGCCGCCATCGGGGTTGTCGTTGTATTTAAGACGCAACATTGAGCGGATAACCTCGCCGTATGATGGCAGGCTCGACTGCTCGGTGGCATATGCTTGGCGGCCATCGGCGATGCAGGCGTTCGCCTCCATCATGCGATCATCGCTCTTAGAAGCCTCGTCATGGGCCAGCGACACCAGGCGTTTGCAATCGACGTTGCCCATGCTGCTCGAGAACAGCTGGATGGGATCGAAATATGCCACGTTGTACTCAACTGAGCCATTGGCGTCTTCAAAAAGGCCGCGTACGACCTCGGCAAGCTCCGAGAACTGAAGGCTGCCGTCAACCACATCGGGATACTTGTCGTTGACGTTGCCCTCAAGAATAAAGAGGCTCTTCACCCCTTTAAAGTTGAGCATCTCGCGCTGCCAGGATTGGCGCTCGAAATCAGTTGCCATGTGTTATACCTCCTTGGCAGAAAATTCATGGTGGTAACGGTCGGCAATACCAACGGTGATAACCGTGCCGTCCTGGACATAGTTTTGAAGCTGACGAGGCTGTTGAAGATACTGGTCGTAATCATCGTGTGGGCGGTCGCTCAGGTAGATTACACGCTGGTTAGTCGAGCCGCGCAGCGCACAATCGGGCACGTTGAGCTCGTCTACGTACGGACCGTCAATCAGCACATCGATAAGAGACTTAAGCGTCTCCCACGTATCCGCACCGATCACCTGCGGCAACTCTTCGAGCGTAAATCCGGTGTAAACGAGAATGTCATCATAAGCGCAGCGGATCGTTGCCAGTAGCTTCACGAGCTCTGATGCCTGCTCGAGCGGATCCCCACCCGAAACCGTCAGCCGATGTACGCCGTGCTCGCGCGCGGTATCGAGCAACATCTGCGCAAGCTCATCAACATCGACATCCTGCTCGGGCAGCTGGTTGCGCCATTGGGGCGAAATACATCCGGCACAACGCTTTGAACAACCAGCGGTCCAGACAACAATACGTTCTCCCGGACCCAGCGAGACGACGGGGGCAAGCACATGGCTAACGAACATCGGCGTAATCCTCGCCCGGATCGAGTGTACGGTACACGGCCGAGATACGTGCAAGCGAGCAACCGCATTCCTCACAGCCATCCCCAACCTTTGCACGCTCATCAGCAACGAGATGCAAACGACCGCACTCGGGGCACTCGACAAACCAGCCCTCGACACCCGCAGACTCACCAGCAGCAGAAACAACCGGTGCCGCAGCAGACGCGGGCTGAGGCGCAGACCAAGCCTGGGTCTGCACGGGTTGCGCCGCAGGCGGTTCCTCCACAGTAACCGTCAGACGCAATTGGGCAAATTCGCCAGACGCAGCCGGAATGAGTAGCGTATCGCCGGTATGAATCGGCTGGGCCACGCCGGGAACCAAGTTGAGGATCTGGCCGCCACGCATAAGAGCCGTTCCGTTATTGGACCCCTCATCGGCAACCATCCATGTGCCCCGCTCAAAACGAACGCTGGCATGCTGCCGGGACATGGCAAAGTTCGAAGCCATAGAAGGAAACGCGTTGCGTCCAAGCACGGCAGCGTCCGTGAGACGAAGCTGCTCACCCATTACTGGATCGGCAAGCGTAAGCGCGGGAGCCGCGGGAGTAGCTGCAGCATTCGCCATGGGTTGCGGAACGGGCATGGGGGTAGGCTGCGGCGTGGGAGCAGGAGCAGCCTGATGTGCCTGCTGGGGTGCGGGACGCTGAGGCCGCGAAGCACTGTCCATCGATGATGTTGCAGGGTAGACGGCGGGAGCCGGACGCTCAGCGACCGCGGCGGCAAAGCCGGACGCAGAGGCGACTGGCGCCTCGGGTGCCGAGACCGCGGGCGCAGGGGCCGAAGGCGCGGGGGCCGCACCAGCGGGACGCGGCGTCCCACAGTCCTCGCACATATCGCGGGCATCATCGTTCATAAGACCACAGATAGGGCATTCCCATGTCATGGTTTACCTCATTTCCCTCTGCTTGAGTTGACTTGCTTGACGGCGATTACGCAGACGACGTTCCGCATCTGCGGAAGGTGTGGGCGGCACGTAATCGTGCGGGTGAATCTCGACTGCAGCATCCGGACTTGGCGGCCGCACAAAACCAGCCGAGGTGTCCGCAAAGACGCCGCGCTTCTTAAGGTCTTCACTGAACTGCTTATAGAAGTCACAAAACTCCACTTGGTCCTGAACGGCCTTATCGACGGTTGACTGATCCTGGATCTTCATGTCTTTGATAATCGTGGGATTATTCGAGTCTTCAGAAAACTCAGCTGGGTCAGCCTCTACGACACGCATGATGACCTGCTGTTCGCTGCTACCCTTAAGGACGGCGACCGCTTTGTGTTCGTTTGTGTCAAACATAAGACGCCAGGGTTTGCCCGAGCCATCCATAACGGCATAACGGACCACATTGACGCCACGTTCCGCCATAGCATCATTAATTGCACGCTCGATATACTCGTCTTTTACGGCCTTATCAAGCTCGGCATCGGCGATTTCGATTTCTTCGTAGATATTATCGATTTCATAAATGTGCTTAAGAACAGTCGGGCGATGGTATCGATCGTTGAGTAGCTCTACTCGAATCTGGTACTGCGTGTACTGCTCATGCTTCTCGGCAGACTCATACTGGGCGCGCTTCATGACATGATCGAAATCCTTGATGCTCTTATTAATAGCAAGCAGCTCCTCAACAGTTGAATCGGAATCAAGCGCATCATAGGCGGCGCGGATCGATTCGAATTTCGCGCTTATTCGATTACGCAGCGCCATATCCAAGGCTTCATCCTGCATCAAAGAGATGGCGACTTCCGACCACGCGTCAAATGATTGCGCCGCCCCCTCAAACGTTTCAACGCCCGAAGAAGACTCCGCCGCCGCGGTTATCTGAAGCAATGCCCTCTTCAGATCTATAGGATTATCAGGCGTTACATCAAAATCAATCGCCCTAGCAAGACCTTCTGCTCTCAGCTTTTCAACGGTCAAAGCAGCATCAATCTGACTTTTGCTCATCTCCATCCTCTGCTTCAGATGAGCGTCAAAAGTCATTTGTGGAAACAGGACGTGAAGCGTTGAAAGCAAATGAGCCAACGCCTTCTCCATCCTCACCCTTGTATCCCTACCAAGACTCATCGTGTTTTCTTCATGTTCGGCATAAAAGGAGCGAGAACAATTGGTGATCAACTCATCCAACATTGCCCGTGTTGATTCATCCAGCCCGGAAGCTATCTCATCAATCCGTTTCCTAAGGTCCGCGAGAGTCTCATTGAATTCCTCTTTGGCAGCATAACTTGCATTTTTTTCCGCCGTCTCACGGGCAGCCAACGCACCCGTAACAATTGCGGTAGGAGCCAAAAGGACCATACCAACAGCGCCGGCAGCACCCAAGCTTGTCCCAGTAGATGCGGCGCTACTTGCCGCAGGGCCAACAGATGTAAACATCCCAACCACGGCGCTCATACTTGCTATCCCTCCGTTTTTGACCAGCTTGGTCCTTGCGTCTTTCCTACATCTTTCTACCGCCGTCTTGCTCGATTCTGTTGCGCAACATTGGCGAGCGGCAGATTTGTCGATGTTGCGCAACAGAAGGCAGCGGCCAGCGCATATCCTGCTAATGGAAGAAAGGATGAAAGCGCGCCATGACCGGATCCTACGAAGAAGTTCGACTCGTCAAGTTTCATACGCCAGCACTGCTCTCCGAACGTGAGCAGGCTGCGGCACGGCGTCGCTTTTGCACGCTTCTCGTTCCGCCGCAAAAGGGCGGCTTTGGCGGCAACGCCTATGTCCGCCGCGTCCAGAGCGGCGATCGCGCTTTTGAGCTCGCGCTTAAGATGCCGCGCCCCGATGCCCAGCCCGAGCAAGAACAGCTCAACCGAGAAACTTTGGAAGAGGAGTACCGCACGCTCTCCGTCGTATCCAACCTAAGGGGTTTTCCCGATGTCTACGGTTTTGGCTACACGGCAGACGGAACCCCGGCGCTGCTTATGGAGTGGGTTGACGGCGTCTCGCTTCTTGATGCACGGCGGGCTCTGAGTGATGGCGCTGAAACCTGCCCCGGTGATATCGTCGCCGCGCTGGGTCTGAGCGTGCTCAAGATCATCTTGTCCACGCAATCGCTCGACACGCCCTTTGTCCACCGCGACCTCTCCATGCGCAACATCATGCTGCGTCACGATCGCATCCCGCTCGAGGAGCAGGTGTCGAGCGGCTATTTTGACATCTGCCTGATCGATATGGGCAGTGCCAAGCTCGTTAAGCCCGATTTTTCCTTTACCGTCGACGTCAACGCTTTTCGCGGCGCCACGCCGGCATACGCGGCACCCGAAATGCTGGAGCGGTTTAAGGCCGACCCCGGTGCGCGCGACAACCCCGCCGTCGACATCTATGCGCTGGGAAGCATCCTCTACGAGCTTTATTGCGGACACGCGCCCTTTGAGGCAGAGCTCAGACGCTCTGGAGATCACGCGCGCCTCAAGCGCACCATGCAGCCGCAACCCCTTACGCCCGCGACTCCCCGCGAGCAGGGCTTGGTCAACGCGATTATGGCTTGTTTGGCAGTCTCGCAAGACGCACGCCCTTCGGCAAACGAACTCGCGGCGCGCCTTGAGCCTTTCGCCCGTACGGGTGCTCCGCGAAAGCGCCGGCCCGTGGCGGATCGCGGCAGCGCTACCGTGCGGGCGGACGCCACCGTCCCCACCCGCACGGTTGCACAGACGCACCCCGCGTCTCGGCCAACCCTATCCACCGAGACGGTCCGCAGCGCCGAGTCCATGCGTCGCGCGCGCCTTGCCGTCAAACGTCAACGCACGATGGCACTCACGATGGTGATTGCTGCCCTGGCAGCAATCGTGGTCATACTCGTCCTCGCATCTGCCGGCATGCTTTAGCCGGCAGTAGAAACCAAGTCAGCAAATAGACCCATTTGCAAAAAGCGGTGGCGGGCGCAACTCTCAATAAAGCCGCGCCCGCCACCGTCCCCATGCATCGCACGCTGACAATACGAGGTACTAGGAAATCAAAAGCTCAAAGGAATCCGTGATGCGCGTTCCCATGGTAACGGCTCCATCTCCCGATTCGACTGTGGTGTTCAGGTAGTACTTGCCGTTCTTCTTTTTAGGAACACCCGTAACCGTAAGGTCGCAGCCCTCCTCCTCGACGGGAAGCGAGAACTCAAAACCCTTGTTTCTAACAAACGTACCGGTGACGTCCGTGTAGGTGCGATAGTCGTCACCATCGGATTGAGCGACGGTTTTTTCGGCGTTGTAGGTATCGTGGGCATGCAGTGTGGCCGAGATGTCTGCAACCGCTTCGCCGGAATCGCTGATGCTCTTAAACACAATCACAAGGTCGTTTTTGCTCGCGCCGTAGCAAGTATGGCCCCAAGAGTTGCCCGTCTCCTTAAGTGCTCCGCGCCACGTGGTGTTTGCAAAGCTCGTGGGCTTATCGATGTTGAGCTTCGCTGTGCTACCAGGGGCCGTAGTGGTCGACGAGGTCGCATTGCCCGTCGTGGAAGAGTCCTCGGCATCGGAGCTGGCGTCCTCGCCGTTCTTGCTTGCGGTCTTGAGCTCCGCCTTAGCATCCTTAAGGTCGGACTTTGTCTGATCGAGCTCGTCTTGCGTTTTTGTAAGTTCGTCCTTGGAAGATTCAAGCTGCTTCTTGAGCTTTTGAATCTGCTCCGTATTTTGCGGATGGGCCAAGCCATATGAGTAGCCCGCCCAGCCGGTTCCCGCGCACAAGGCGGCAACGACAATAACGCCGGCGGCGATGGCGGGCGCATACGACTTGCCCAGGCGCTTGCGTGCCAGCTTGTACTCGGCCTTGGCCGTCTTGAGGCTCTCGCGGTCCTGCTCGAGCTGCTCTTCCTCACTGAGCGGCGTAGGACCAAAATCGGCATGGCAGGCAGACTCAGTTTCCGCGTTCTCGATCGTAGTGCCAAAGTCTGACAAGGGATCGACTACACGCGTGGCGTCCGAATCGGATTCGGGCGCAGCGGGCTCAGACGCGTCGGGTGCCGCCACCGGCTGCTCGTCTGCTTTCGAGGCAGCATCCGCCTTAGGCAACTCCACCGTTGCCGCCGTAGCGGCCTCACCGTCGCGCCACGAAAAGGCCGGGCTCTGCGACACCGTCTGGGGCGTGGTGTAGGGATCTTCGGGAGCAGGTGCAGACGGCGCGGCGGCGTCAAGAGGCGATCCACACTCAGAGCAAAAACCAGCGTCATCGGGCAATAATGCACCGCAATAAGGGCATTCCATAGGGCACAACCTCTCAAAATGTGTCGCTTGCAGCCATCCTGCAACTTGGCGTATATGCCCTATAATGTCTTGATAGTTATGCAAAGCGTTGCGCAACATTTTTCGAGTCGGTACGCTTTGACCGTAGCCATTTCCTAACATGTTTGCAGTACGTCATTAAAGTTATCTGGGGAGGCAGCCATGGCGGCGGAAACACCGTGCTCGGTCCTCTACAACGACATCCGATCGTTCGGCGGTCTCAAGCATCTCGAGATTGCGCGAATGCTCATCAACGGCAATTCGTATGCAGGCAGTACCCTGCTCGACAAATGCTCTACCAACCGCTCGTACCTCACTCGCTACATCGTCCACCGCGAGCCCGATCAGTGCGCGCCAGGTATCTACAATGACCTTACCGTCTCCACGCTTAACCTTGCCGCCGCCATTAGTAACAAGCTCGGCGGAGGCGATCGCGCCTATCAGAAAATATCCGAGCATTACAGCGGCCCGGCGGCCCAAGGCATGATGTCGATTCTCGCCGATTATGACCTCGACGACCGCCTCTACGCCAACGCCTTGGGGCGTATCAACAGCTCCGATGACCACAGCCCCCGCGAAAAAAGCACGCTCTTCTTGATGCTCTTTGTGGCAACGGGCGCACTTGCCGACCCCGTTCAAGGCGTGGCCACCGTCGAGCGCTTTTGCGACAGCAAGACGGGCGGGCACTTTGGCACCACCGAAACTACCGTTGGACGTGGCTTTATGGGCAGCCTGGAGCAGCCGCGCACCGTCGCCCCCAACCTCGGTCTGCTCAGGACACATGCCGACAACTGCGTCGACATGCAAATCCATCCCCTCACACGCGATCCGCGCGGCACCGTGATTGGTTCTTTGCCCAAAACCTCGCCCAGCATCACCGATGTGGGCACCGACGCATCGCGCGAGCATCTTCGCATTTGGCTTGAGGGTGAGCACTGGTACGCCCAGGGCCTTGGATCGACCAACGGCACGGTGCTCGAATCGGGTGCAGGCGACGGCGATATCGTAATCGAGCCGCCCCGCGACCAACGAGAGCCCGGCAAAATCTATCCCCCGGTGGAAATCGAAAACAGCGACAGACTTCATTTGGGTCTCTACACGACATTCCTTGTCATTGTGGACTAGCGCGTAGAGACGTGGAAAACAGGTGTCACTCGTCTTATATCATTTACGTTGCACGCTGCACTATAAATAGCAATACGAGTCAGCTTATCGGCAAACACGTCTATCATGGGCTTTAATCGATAATCGCGTTCTCGGTGTGAGCACGCGGCCCCACCAAACGAAGGAACGCCTTGGATACCACCAACACCGCCCCTAGCGACAAACTCATCCGTCTTGACACGTTCGACACCGCCGTAGCGGTCGACCCCAGTGCCGAGGATGATGCCAAGCGACGGTTTATGACGCTTATTCTTCAGACGACATACCGCGACGGCGGCAATATCGGACACGTGCTTCGCGCGACCAACACAAGCGGCGAGGTCTTTGCCGTCAAGCTGCTCAAGGACAACGCCATCCTTTCCGACCAGACACCCGACCGCTCCGCCGAGCAAGCGGCTGCGCACCTGGCCAATACCGCCGCGCTGTTCGAGGAGTACCGTCATCTGTGCACTGTCTCGCACCTGCGCGGATTTCCGCGCGTCTATGGCTATGGATCGTGCGAGGACGACCCGCTCATCCTCATGGAGTGGGTCGAGGGCACCTCGCTCAAGCAGGCGCTGCCCTTGCTTCCGCACGATGCCTCGGGCGGGCTAACCACCCAGATGGTGGCCGCCGTTGGAAACGCCGTGCTTCGCGCACTCCTGATGACCCAGGGACTCGTAAATCCGGTCGTCCATCGCGACCTGTCGCCCGCCAATATCATGTTCCGTACCACCAGTCGAACGCTCGAGCAGCAGATCGTCGATTGCTCCTTTGACCCCTGCCTCATCGACATGGGCTCCGCGACCATGGCCCTCGGCGATGACACGATCACCCGGCGCGCCGACATCTGGCGCTTTGCCACGCCCGCATACGCCGCGCCCGAGATGCTCACGCAGGATATCGAAGGCATCGCGGCCCTTCGCCGCTCGCCCGCAATCGATGTCTACGCGCTTTCGAGCATTCTGTACCAGCTCTACAGCGGTCGCAAACCGTTCGATGTGGAGTCGACGGGTGCCGCGGCAACCGGTTCGTTCTACCTCATAAAGACCAAGACCAAGCCGGCGCCGCTCGAGCCGCGATGCAGTGACGACGAGGCGCTCGTCCAAATCATCATGAAAGGCATCTCAGTCGAGCAGCGTGATCGTCCCACCGAACAGCAGATGCTCGAGGTGCTCTCGGCATACCTCACCGATGCCGAATCCGAGGGCCGCGAGGGCGCGGGCAGTGACACCGCAATTGGCATCGACTCCGGTACGCACCTTAAGGTCGACGTCGCCGGCGAGCGAGCGCGAGAGATTCTGGAGCAGGCCCGGCACGATGCCATGACCCGCCGCCGCTTTATTATCGGTGGCGTTGTCGCAGCCGTTGCGGGGCTCGGCGTTATCGGGGCGGCAACCCATGGCTTTGGCATCCCCGACTACCTGGACGGCATCCGCGGTTCGCTTGACGACTACACCTGGGATCAGCTGCAGGAGATTTCGCTCAAGATTAAGGCTGCCGAGACCCGTAGCGAGGCACGCGAGATTGCCAAGCGCTATCATCTGCTCGATAACAACGGGCATATTCCCTATCCATGTACCAAGCGTGTCACGCTCACCAACGGGCTGCAGGTCGGCGCGCAGCTTGTGGGCATCCGCCACGACGAGCTTCTAGACGGGACGGGCAAGGCCGGACTGACGTTTATGTTCGATGCCGGCATTGCCGAGCGCGATGCCACGGCCCAACCGTTGAGCGCCGGCTGGGCAGATTGCGAGCTGCGGGAATGGCTCGACGGCGACGGCCTTAAGCTGCTGCCCAACGAGTTGCGCGCACTCATTAAATCTGTCAAAAAGATCTCGAATAACGTTGGCGCTGCCAGAAGCGCATCGTGTCTGAGCGAGTTGCCCGCAACCCTTTGGCTGCCCGCCATGGTCGAGCTGTGCGGAGTGCAGCCGCCCGAGTCATTTGCCGAGGGCTTTCACTACCTGGCCGACATCTACAACGGCGAAGGCAAGGAGTACCAGCTGTTCCGCGAGCTCAAGGTAAGTCCGTATACCACGAACGAGACGTTGGTTCGCCAGTGGAAGGGCAAGGAC
>CABRIC010000012.1 GCA_902470905.1 uncultured Collinsella sp.
GCTTCGCTCACCTGCGCGCTCAACGCCGTTACGAATCCGGGCGACGAGGTTATTGTTATCGCCCCGTACTTTCCGGAGTATCGCGTTTGGATTGAGAAGGCCGGCTGCACGTGTGTCGAGGCGCTTGCCAACGAGGACACATTCCAGCTGAGCGTGGATAACGTATTCAAGGCGATCACCGACAAGACGGCAGCCGTCATTATCGACTCGCCCAACAACCCGACCGGTGCCGTATATACGCGCGACACGCTGACGCGACTGGCCAATGTTCTGCGCGAGGCCAACGCTCAGCGCGATCCCGAGAATCCGATTATGCTCATCTCGGATGAGCCGTACCGCGAGATCGTGTACGGTGCCGAGGTGCCTTGGGTGCCCTCGATCTACGAGCACACCATCGTGTGCTACTCGTATTCCAAGTCGCTGTCGCTGCCGGGTGAGCGCGTGGGGTGGATCTTGGTTCCCAACACCAATCCGCAGGCTGCCCGTCTGATGCCGGCCGTTGCCGGTGCCGCCCGTACGCTGGGCTTCGTGTGCGCGCCGGCGCTCTTTCAGCGCGTAATTATCGACTGCATCGATGAGCCGAGTGACGTTGAGGCCTATGCACGCAACCGCACCGCGCTTACCGACGCACTAGCGGAGTATGGCTACACCTATGTTGAGCCGGATGGCGCGTTCTACCTATGGGTGAAAGCATTGGAGCCCGATGCGAATGCGTTTTGCGAGCGCGCAAAGAAGTATGAGTTGCTTGCGGTTCCCTCGGACAGCTTTGGTATGCCGGGTTGGTTCCGCCTGGGCTATTGCGTGAGCTACGAAACGATTGTCAATTCGCTACCCGCTTGGAAACAGTTGGCGGACGAGTATCGTTAAAAGTAAAGCGCTCTGCCTACAATGTTTTACGTGAAACGGGGTTTGGTGTTAAGCCGGACCCCGTTGTCATGGACGTTGTGTCTTTGGGATGGAGTGGTTTTACGACTATCGAAGGCTATGCGTACAATGAATATAAGCGACGGCCGTGCCAGATAAGGAGACCTGATGCCCTACCTGCTTTCTTGTGACATTCATACCCATACGATGTTCTCTGCGCATGCATATTCGACCATTGAGGAGAATGTGTACTGGGCGGCAGAGCGTGGTCTGCAGGTGCTCGGATCTGCCGACCATTTGAGCTCTATGGTTACGGCTTGCCCCAATGATCTGCGCAGTTACCAGTTCTTTATCAACCAGGATATCTGGCCGCGCATTTGGAGCGGCGTGCTGGTGCTGCGTGGTGCCGAGGCCGATATCGTTTCGCTGGACGGAAGCCTGTTTGGCGAGGACACTCCTGTCACGCTCGATATTGCCGGCGATTCGTACAGCCGTCAGCATTCGCTGTTCGATTTGGTTACGCGTAATTTGGATTATTTGGTTGCGAGCGTGCATAATCCGCAGATTGCTGAGGGCGCGACGCTGGCCCAGACGACCGAGATGTATATCAATGCCCTGGAGCACCCCAAGGTGTTCATGCTGGGTCACACGGGGCGTTCGGGCGTGCCGTTCGATATCGACGAGGTGCTGTTGGCAGCTAAGGCCAAGCACAAGATTATCGAGATCAACAACCATAGTCTTGAACACGGTGTCGACACTGAGCATTGGGCCGTATGCCGCAAGATTGCCGAGCGCTGCGCCGAGCTGGGCGTGGGCATTGGCGTGTCGACCGATGCCCACATTGGCATGGCCATTGGCAAGCTCGATCACGCGCGCAAGATGCTCGACGAGATTCACTTCCCACTGGATTTGATCGTGACGCGCGACCGCGAGACGCTGCTGTGCGAGATGGCGGCAGCCGGCGTGTGCGATCTGCGCAATGGGATGTAGCGGAGTTTATAAACCAAGCGAAGGGGGCGGCCCAGGCGGGTCGCCCCCTTTCTTGTCCCAAAAATCTACTGAGGTTGGTTAGCGGCGTTCGAGGACCGCTACGGTTTCGGTGTGGTCGGTGTGAGGGAACATGTCGACTGGCGTGATCTTGAGCAGGCGATAGCCTCCGTCGAGGAGCTGGTGCAGGTCGCGCTCTTGGGTCACGGGGTTGCAGCTGATATAGGTGATGCGGCGCGGCTTAAGTGCGCAGGCAGCTTCGAGGAACTCGGGCGTGGAGCCGGCGCGCGGCGGGTCGATGGAAAGAACGTCGACGCGTTCGTTGTTGTCGGCGGCATCCAGGATGTAGTCGGTGGCGTCGTCGGCCATAAACCAAGCGCTGCGGGTGAGGCCGTTGAGCTCGGCATTGCGACGTGCGTCGGCAATGCCCGCCGGGTTGCGCTCAACGCCGAGCAGCATAATGCCGATACCCTTGTTCTGGGCATCTTTAGCTGCGCAAAGACCGATGGTACCGCTGCCACAGTAGGCATCCATGAGCACATCGCCCTGGTGCAAATCCATGCCGTCGATAGCGAGCTGATAGAGCAGCTCGGTCTGTTGCGGGTTGGTCTGATAAAACGCGGTGGGGGAGATGTCGAATTCGCAGCCGAGCAGCTGGTCGCGCATGCATTCGGCGCCATACACGATGCGGGTTTCCTCGCCGAGGATGGCGTTGCCGGGGCGTCCGTTGATGTTTTGGGCGACGGTGACGATGCGCGGATCGAGTGCGGCGACAGCCTCAAAGAACTCCTGCGCATGCGGCAAGTCGCGCTGAGCGGTCACGAGCGTGACCATGACCTGGTCGGTACGCCAACCGCAGCGGACGACGGCATAGCGAAGCAAACCAAGATGCTTGTCCTCATTAAAGGCGGGAATATGCAGCCGCTCAGCTTCGCGTGCGATGCCGTTGAGAATCTGACGGGCGCCCGGTGCCTCGACGGGGCATTCGGGTACGGCAACGATCTTGTGCGTGCCGCGCTCAAAGAAACCGCAACGGACAGCGCCCTCCTTACCGGGAGCAAAGGGAGTGGCGGCCTTATGGCGAAAACCGCGCGGCGCAGGATATTTGCCCGGGTCGCCCAGGGTGACACCCATGCCACGAATAGGATCTACAGCAATGCCCTCACGCTCACAAAGCGAAGCAAAAAGCTCCTCCATAGCAGCCTGCTTAGCTGCCAACTGCTTTTTATAAGGACGATTGAGCGCCGTGCATCCGCCACAAGCTCTCATGATGGAACAGGAAGACTTGGGATCCACAGCCTCACGCGCAGACGGAACCGGATTCTTATACGGGCGCTTGGAGCGAGTCTGAGATGCCTTATCCTCGCTCCGACGAGAGCCGGGACGCTTGGCCTTAGCCTTGCCCTTAGCCGACTTACCCTTCGCATTCAGAGACGACTTGGATTTCTTAGAAGATTTTTTCTCCCCCGACCCCTCAGCCGCCTCGATCAAAGCACGACGAGCCTTACGCTCCGCACGAGATTCTGCCATGAATTAACCCCACTAATTTACAAATTGAAATCTGAAAGCATTGTACCGTGCCAAGCTAGCGGACGATATGCAAGCGCCCACTTCATGTCAGTGATAAACCCAACGACGTTTGCCCGCCGGGTGCCGGGGCAGGGGTTAAGTTTGTCGCGAGTTCCGCACGAACAGGAGAGCACTTAATGTGCTCTCCGTCGTGAGCAGGACTGTAGAGCAGCAAACTTAACCCCTGCCCCGGCACCCGGCGGGCAAACCCTCCCTTGTACTCCATCTCACTAAAGTGTATGATTCTGGACGTTACACGACTCACTTTACTTAACTAAAGTGCCATCAAGGGGGGATACCATGAACACCGATATGTCTCGTCGTCAGTTTGTTGGTCTAGCCGGCTCGCTCGCTACGGTGCTTGGCCTTGGTCTTGTCGGTTGCGGCGGTGGTGCCGGCAAGGGCTCCGCTGCTGGCTCTGCCGCGGCCAAGGATGTGAAGGGCGCTGCGGAGTCCAAGAAGCTCGTGGTGGGCTTTGATAAGTCCTATCCTCCGTACGGCTTTGTGGGCGACGATGGCGAGTACACCGGCTTTGATCTCGATCTGGCCAAGGCTGTTGCCGATAAGCAGGGCTGGGAGGTCAAATACGAGGCCATCGACTGGGATGCCAAGGATACGCTGCTTAACTCGGGCGCCATCAACTGCATCTGGAATGGCTTTACCATGGAGGGCCGTGAGGACGACTACACGTTCTCCGAGCCGTACATGCTCAACGAGCAGGTGCTGGTGGTAAAGAAGGATGCAGGCATCAAGAGCTGGGACGATCTTGCCGGCAAGACCGTGATTACCCAGACCGATTCCGCTGCGCAGGATGTGCTCGAGGGTGACCAGAAGGATCTGGCGGCGACGTTTGCCACGCTCGACACCATCGGTGAGTACAACACGGCGTTTATGCAGCTCGAGAGCGGCGCGGTCGATGCCGTGGCTTGCGACCTTTCGATTGCCCAGTATCAGCTTGCCGCCAAGCCCGATGCTTATACGCAGCTTGATGAGCCGCTGTCCAGCGAGCACTACGCCGTCGGCTTTAAGAAGGGCGACACCAAGTCGGCCGACGCCGTGACCGAGTCGCTCAAGGCACTCTACGATTACGGTACGGTTAAGGATCTCTGCGACAAGTATTCAAGCTACGGTCTATCCTTCGACAACTGGGTTTTGAAATAGCCACAGCACCCAACCTTGCGGCTCCAACCCTCCTCGCGTACCAAAGTACGCTTCGTCGGGCTTGTCGCTCGCAATCTTGGGCACTGTGCCTATTTCAATTAACACCTGCTGTTCTGTTACTGTGAAAGAGAGCTTGGGTTGTCTATTCAGGTCATGATGCAGATGCTTGGCCAGGGATTCTTGGTCAGTTTGCAGTTGTTTGTGCTGACACTGCTGGGGTCGATTCCGCTGGGAATCCCCGTGGCGTTTATGCGCATGAGCAAAATCGCGCCGCTTCGCTGGATTGCGCGCATCTACATTTCGGTCATGCGCGGTACGCCGCTCATGCTGCAGATGTTTGCCATCTACTTTGCCCCGTACTACGTGTTTGGCATTTCGCTCACGCCCGATTCCAAGTGGACGGCGTGCGTCGTGGCGTTCATCATCAACTACGCCGGTTACTTTGCCGAGATCTATCGCTCGGGCTTGCAGTCCATTCCGCGCGGTCAATACGAGGCTGCCGAGGTGCTGGGCTATTCGCGCGTGCAGACGTTTCTGTATATCGTGATGCCGCAGGTCGCCAAGCGTATTCTGCCGGCGATGGGCAACGAGATCATCACGCTGGTCAAGGACACGTCGCTGGCGTTTGCCATTGGCGTGGGTGAGATGTTCTCGACGGCCAAGGCGCTGGTCGCCTCGCAGGTGAGCATGGTGCCGTTTGCGATCGCGGCGCTGATTTACTGGGTCTTTAATTTCGTCGTCGAGATGCTGCTGGGCGCCGCCGAGAAAACATTGGATTACTACCATGATTAATTCGGTAATGAATATATCGAACGCGCGTAAGGCGTTTGGCGGCAATGAGGTGCTCAAGGATATCTCGCTTGAGGTGAAGCGTGGCGAGGTCGTGGCGATTATCGGGCCTTCGGGTGGCGGCAAGTCCACGCTGCTGCGGTGTGCCACGCTGCTCGAGACACTCGACGGAGGCTCGCTCTCGTTTGGCGACCTTGCCGTTGCGACGGATGCGGGTTCGGGCGCGGTCTATGCGAAGGGCGATGTGCCCAAGCAGGCGCGCTCGCGATTCGGCCTGGTGTTCCAAAATTACAACCTGTTCCCGCACTATACGGTGATGAAAAACATCACCGATGCGCCGATTCGCGTGCTTAAGCGTCCGCGCGAGCAGGCGGAAGCCCGCGCTCACGAGCTGATTGCACAAATGGGGCTGACGGGCAACGAGAACAAGGTGCCGTGTGAGCTTTCGGGCGGTCAGCAACAGCGTGTGAGTATCGCCCGCGCCCTGGCGCTCGATCCGGAAATCTTATTCTTTGACGAGCCGACCTCGGCGCTCGATCCCGAGCTAACGGCCGAGGTGCTGCGTGTCATTAAAGACCTGGCGGCGCAGAATATGACGATGGTGATCGTGACCCATGCGATGCAGTTTGCGCGCGATGTTGCCGATCGCGTGGTCTTTATGGACGGAGGCCGCATTGTCGAGGAGGGCCCGGCCGAGCAGGTTATCGATCATCCGCGTGAGCAACGTACCCGTGAGTTCTTGAGTCGTATCGAGGGCTAAGCTCAGCTATGTATTGAGAAGAAGCCGCCGCGGGTCTTATGGACTGCGGCGGCTTTTATTTGTATCGATGGGGTTTAATAATCGCCTGGCATACTTGCTCTGTCCTCTCGCCGCCTGTATTCATACGTGCGCCGAAAGGTATGCATGGACAGCCGCCCGTGAGGGTAGGGTGGTGGCATAGGACATTTGGAGGGTGAGTCGGCTCGGCTGCCGACCATGCTGCTCCCGGGATGGCACCGACCGCGAACTCTCCCCGTTGGCGTCGCGCATTGCGCGCGGCCCTGCAAGGAGGTCATCATGGGTGCTCCCAAGACCGGTAACGTAAGGAACGTGGTGCTCGTAGGCCAAGGCGGGGTGGGCAAGACTTCACTCGCCGAGGCCATGCTCCACCTTTCCGGCAAGACCGCCCGCCTGGGCGGCCACGACGGCACCAAGCCCACGCTCGACTATGACCCCGAAGAGGTCAAGCGTGCATTTTCCATCTCGACGACCATCGCGCCGATCGACTGGAAGGGCGCGCGCATCAATGTGCTCGATGCCCCGTGCTACCCCGATTTTATCGGCGACGCCTTTGCCGCGATGAGCGTCTGCGAGACGGCTCTGTTTGTGGTCGACGCCGAGGCCGGCCCGCAGCCTACGACGGTTAAGCTCTGGTATGCCGCCGAGGACCTGCGACTGGCGCGTGCGGTGTTCGTAAACCGCCTGTCGCGCTCCGAGGCCAGCTTTGCGACCACGATGGACCTGCTGCAAGAGCGCTTTGGCACGCGCCTGGGCGCCGTGACCCTTCCCTGGGGCGAGGGCGAGGACTTTGACGGCATCATCGACCTGGTGCGCATGAAGGCGCGCCATTGCAACGGCACCGAAGCCGTTGAGTCGGAGATTCCCGAGGAGTATCGTGCCCAGGCCGAGGAAGCCCATGACCATCTGTGCGAGCTGGTGGCCGAGGCTGACGATGAACTGATGATGAAGTACTTGGAAGGCGAGGAGACGCTGACGCAGGAGGAGCTTGAAGGCCTGCTGTCGAAGGCGATCGCCGAGCGCATCTTTGTGCCGGTCTTTGCGGGCGATTGCATTAAGGAGCAGGGCGTCAACTCGCTGATGGACGACATCGCCACATACTTCCCGGCGCCGACCGACTACGGCGAGATGCCGCTTATCGACGGCGATTCGCTCAAGATTTCAAGCGACGATGATCGTCCGGTGGCGTTTGTGTTTAAGACCCTGGCCGATCCGCAGCAGGGTCGCATCAGCTTTATTAAGGTGCTGACGGGTACGCTTGAGCCGGGCCTTGAGCTGGTCAACGCGCGCACGCGCAAGGGCGACCGTCTGGCTCACCTGTATGTGATGTGCGGCCGCGACATGACCGAGGTCGGTCACGCCTATGCCGGCGACATTATCGTGGCACCCAAGCTGGCGGCCGAGACGGGCGATACGCTCTCGATTACCGGCAAGGTCGAGGCTGCGGCGTTTAAGTTCCCCAACTCGCAGTACCGCATCGCCATCGAGGCCGAGAATCGCGGCGACGAAGAGAAGCTCTACACGTTTATCGAGAAGGCCTGCAAGGCCGATCCGACCATGAGCATCGATCGTGACGAGGAGACGGGCCAGACCATTATCTCCGCCGTTGGTGAGGCGCAGGTTTCGGTGCTGCTCAACCGTTTGGAGGATCGCACCAAGGTCGTGGCCAAGAGCGTGCCGATCCGCATTCCGTATCGCGAGACCATTCGCCGTACGGCAAGCGCGCAGGGCCGCCACAAGAAACAGACTGGCGGTGCCGGTCAGTATGGCGACTGCTGGCTGCGCGTTGAGCCGCTCATTGGGCCCGACGGCACGAGCGATGGCTATGAGTTTGTAGACGAGGTCGTGGGTGGCCGCATCCCGCGCTCGCTCATCCCCGCCGTGGACAAGGGTGTCCAGGAGACCATGAAGGACGGCATCATTGCCGGCTACCCGCTCACGGGCATTCGCGTGGCTGTGTACGACGGCTCGTATCACAGCGTCGACTCCAACGAGATGGCGTTCCGCGCGGCGGCTCGCATCGGCCTGCGCAAGGCGTGCGCCGATGCCGACCCGGTGGTGCTGGAGCCCATCGAGGAAATCACGGTGACTATTCCCGAAAGCTACGCCGGCGCTGTGATGGGCGACATCTCGGCATCGCGCGGTCGCGTGACGGGTATGGAGACCGATGAGCGCGGCGACACCGTGGTCATTGCCCAGGCGCCGCTGGCAGAGCTGACGGATTATTCGACGCGCCTGCGCTCTATCACGCGCGGCACGGGTGACTTTACCATGAAGCCCGCTGGCTACGAGCAGGTTCCCTACGATGTTCAGGCCAAGCTGGTCGAGCGCTATGAGGAGGGCCGCGCCAAGTAGCGTGTGGTTTTGCCTGCAATGTGGACGCTGACGAAAAGGCCGCCCTGGGTAATCCAGGGCGGCCTTTTTTGATCCCATGGGGACGGAGGAAAACGAATCATTTTTGGGTTACGGGCGGTGCGGTCGGCACTAGTCTCCGGATGCCTGGTTGCGGCCGGTGGCGTAGTCGATCTGCACGTGCGGCTGCAGGTTGTAGCAGTACACGTGGAAGCAGAGGGTCTTGCCGTGGTCCTCGACCGATTGCGCCTCAAGGCGCACGCCGCGGCAGACAAGTTCCTCTTCGTTATACATGGGTGTGACGCGATAGAGCACGTGGTTGCCCGTCTCGCGGATGTAGCCGAGAATCTGCTCCTCAAACGGCAGCATGCCTGTCTCGTTGAGATAACGCGTGCCGGTGAGGAGATTCTTGCGGTTGGCGTTTTCGCCGCAGAGCGACCAGGCGATGAGATGGCAGCGGTTGTAGAGGCTCTGGCCCGGAATAAAGTCGTAGCGCTGCTGGCGCCATCCAGCGGGATGGATACGCGAGATATCGCCGCGCTCGCCTTGACCGAGTGATTCGGGGCCCACGCAGGCGAGCGCTTTGCGGATGCGGCCCAGGCTGTCAAGCTTGGAGAACTTCTTAAAGCAACCCTCTTCTGTAGCGCGCTCGTATTCATCGAGCGTGAATGATGGTGTGCCGAGCGGGTGCGTGCTGTCGGCGCGCAGGGCAACGTAGGGGTTGCCGGCGTAGTCGGGAATGCTGCTGAGATAAACACCGCGGGCGCGGTTGAGGTCGGGGTTTTCGACCTCGTCGATGGGGGTGGCGGCGCTGTCCGCGGAAGCGCCGTCGCCGGTGTCGGTTGTGGCGGAATCGGAGCCATCGCCAGAGTCCTGGCTGTTTTGAGGGTCCGGGGAGCTCGCCGTTCCTGATTCGAGCCGATCGACCAGGTCCGCCTCGTCGTCGGTGCGGCTGGGACTTTCGTTTTGTTTTTCGGCCAGAGCTGCCGCCTGTTCATCACTTTGCGGCGACAACAACTTGGGCGCTCCGTCGAGCGACCCTGTGAACAGCGCAAACCCCAGCACCACGGCGGCGCCGATGGAAAGTACTTGCTTGTAGGCGGACTTGCGCGACATTGCGGCTCCTGGATGGACGGTTGGGAATCTACCAGTCTAGCAGGAGCCGGCAGGGGCCGTTCTGTCGAACAAATACTCAAGATTTGGGATAGACGCTACTGATTCATTTGCCTCATATGGAGCTGCGGTGGTTGTGTATGTGGGGCTATTTTGCGTTTCCCCAGATAAAACCCGCCAAAATAAACCTGTCCCTTTTTGGCAGGTTAATCGGGGGACTATTTCACCGCAACTTAGGGCACGGTTAGGGAGTGTGCACCTTAAAGAGTGGTGCCCTTGATTAGAGAGGTCGCGCTCGTCTCTCTAATTGTCTCTCTAAAGAGAAAGCCAGTTAAAGAGATAACATTGGGCTATCTAACAGTGAATTCGATACATCTCTCTAAATGTCTCTCTAAAATAAGGTGCTTATCTCTCTAAAGTTAGAGAGATATACTATACTTTAGAGAGATAAATCTATCGTTTTAGAGAGACGGAATGCCAATGCTGCTGGATGAACCTCTTGGCCTTATCGTTGAGCGCCTTCGCAGGCGGGGGACTGATGACGCATCGGTAGAAGTTAAAGCCTGCACGAATAAATTGAGCGCAGACGTATGGGAGACAGTGAGCGCTTTTGCGAACACTGCGGGTGGGCTCATTATTTTGGGCCTAAACGAAGCCGAAGGATTTGTTCCTTCGGCTAACTTTGCTATCGATAGGGTGCGCGATCAGTTTGTTTCGGGTATCGGAGACGGAGGCTCAGCGGCAGTGGTGACCCATGCGCCACGGTACGAGCTTGATCGAGGCGAGGTCGACGGGCTCCAGGTGCTTCTGGTGCGCATCTTTGAACTTGAGCTTAAAGCGAAGCCTTGCTATATCGGCGCGCGCGGCGTGCAGAACGGTAGCTACAAGCGCGTGGATGATAAAGATATCAAGATGTCACCCGCTGAGCTATATGAGCTGCAGAGTGCGTTGCTTCCGAGCGATGCAGACGGCACGGTGGTTTCGGAGGCAACAGTCGAGGATTTGGATCCAGATGTCGTGCGGTCTATTATCGCAAATCGCCGGCTGCAGACCCCCCGCGTTTTGCGCGGGGCCGATACGCTGGAAAAGCAGCTGGTCAGACTCAATATCACTACAAAGGATGGTGCGGTGAAGCTCGCAGGGCTTCTGTCGGCGGGAATTTACCCCCAGCAGTTCTATCCCAAACTCATGATTGATGTCGCCGTTCATTCCGATGTGGAAAAATCTGCACCCGGGCAACCCCGGTTTATTGACCGCCAGTTGTGCGATGGCCCGATTCCGGCTTGCATCGAAGATGCCCTTGTCGCGATTGGACGGAACTTGCGCAAAGCGGCGATAGTGCAAGGCGCTGGCAGAAGGGAGGATTGGGAAGTTCCCCAGGAGGTTTTGCGCGAGGCCTTGGCAAATGCCTGCATCCATCGAGAATATTCGCCCATGTTTGTGGGGCAGGCCGTGAGTGTCGATATCTATCCAGACAGAATAGAGATCAAAAACCCTGGCGGGCTTTGGGGCGGAAAGACGGTGGACAATCTTGCAGACGGGGAATCGCGCTGCCGAAACCCAAAGCTCATGAGCCTAATGGGGGCGACGCCGTTAGAGCATGCCGAGGGGGCCGTTGCGGAAAGCCAGGGATCTGGTATCCCGGCTATGATTCGCGAGATGGAGTCTCGTTCGCTTGGCAGGCCGAAATTTATCGTTAAGGCCGATTCGTTTACGGTGCTGCTTTCCCGGCACGGGGCGGAGCTTGCTGAAAACCGCACGTGGATTCAGAGCCATGTGGGCGCCGAGCTGACGGATCGCGAAGAAACATTGCTCATGTTTATGCGGGAGCATGGGTGCGTATGCGATGTTCAAAAAATACGAGAGGCCCTGAAGTGGGATTCGGATGACATTCGTCTGATCTGCGGGGACCTTGTAGATAAACATGCCCTGTCAAAATGCGGCAAAGACACGTTCGAAATTATCGATAGGAACAGAGAACCGTCAGCTTCGACGGCGGATAGGATCCTGGAGGCTCTCAGCGCCGAAGTGGATATGACGGCGCGAGAAATAGCGGTTGCATCGGGGGTCAGAATTTCGTCTGTCCGTTACCATCTGCCAAAAATGGCGGATAAAGGGCTCATCGAAGTAATGGGTTCATCGACGAGTCGTAACCGCCGATATCGGAAGAAGTAGATGCAGCCGGGTCGCCTCTCTAGTGCCTCTCGAAGTTAGATGGGTGCTAGAGGAGCGACTGCCTCGCGATATTTCCCCAGATAAAACCTGCCAAAATAAACCTGTCCCTTTTTGGCAGGTTACTGATTCATGGCACCGTGAATGTAGGGGGTGACCTCGGGGGAGATGTGGCCGCAGCCCAGCTCGCGCAGCGCGGACTCGATGGCGGCGGGCAACGGGGTTTTGCCCTTGTCGTCGACGGCGGTTCCGCCGAGGGCAGCAATCTTGGCGACATCTGCGGGAGCGGCTTCGATATGCATGCAGCCGCCGACCAGGCGTGCGCGGACCTGAGCCAGGTCAAGATCATGTAGGTAATCCTCGCAGGCGCGAATCAGGTCGACCTTCTCGTGCGTAAGCTCCTCGCCCGTGGGGACGCGCGTGGCAAGACAGGCTCCCGCCGGCAGGTTCCAGACGGGATAGCCCCATGCGCGCAGCAGCTCGCGCTCTTCGTCCTTGGTAAAGCCGACCTCCATGAGAGGGGAGCGTACACCGAGCTCTTCTGCCGCGCGCATGCCGGGGCGGTAGTCACCGCGATCGTTTGCATTGCTGCCATCGATGACGGTGGGAAAGCCGAGTGACTTGGCGTGGTTCACGATGGCAGTAAAGCCGGCGTGCTTGCAGTGGTAGCAGCGATTGGCGTCGTTGCAAGCTACTTGGGGGAGCTGCAGCTGATCGACCGAAAGATTGAGTACGGGGAGCTTAAAATGCGGTTCTTCACTGGCTTGTCCGTCAACGGATCGCTCAAATGAAGCCTGCTCGGGTGTGCCGATGAGCGGCGTGGTGAGGTGAACGAGAAGCGTGCTAGCGGGCATGATACGGGCGCAGACTGCGGCCAAAAAGCTGCTGTCGACGCCACCGGAAAAGCCGATAGCGACGCGTCCGTATGCCAAAAGCAACTGTTCGAGCGTTGCGAGTTTGTCCTGAAGCTCCTTTGCAGGTGCGGTAGTGTCTGAAAGCATGAAACGATCCTTACCATTGAGTACTCGGTCGAAAACTATAATCCTACCGAGCTGCCTGTCATAAGACTTCCGCTTATGTAACGATAGTGCAATATGCTATATACGTTATATACAAGTTTGTAAAGTGCGGTAGAGTGGCGGTAATGCAATCCGGTGAGGGGGCCGATATGATCAAGGCTGTTATTTTTGACATGGACGGAACGCTGGTCGATACCGAGCGTTTGGGCATCAAGGCATGGAAGGCGGGCGCTGCCGAGCTGGGGGTCGCGATTGATGAAGCGCTGATCCATCAGTTTATCGGTCGCACGCTGCCCGATGTCATGGACATCCTTGATAACCATTACGGTAGCCACGAAACCACCGAGGCGATCTATGTCCGCCACAAGGAGATTCGCGACGAGATGGTCAAGACCGATTTGGAGCTTAAGGCCGGTGCCGCCGAGTGCATAGACGAGCTGCTGGCTGCGGGCTATCACGTGGGTCTAGCGACGTCGTCGCGCCTCGCTACGGCCGAGCGCAACCTTAAGATGGTCGGTCTTTTTGACAAGTTTGAGACGGTGACCTGCGGCGAGGACGTCGTGCACGGCAAGCCCGACCCCGAGATGTATCTGCTTGCCTGCGAGCGCGCGGGCTTTGCTCCTGAGGAATGTGCTGTGGTCGAGGATTCGCGCAACGGCTGCGTCTCGGGTATCACGGCCGGCTGCCACGTCTTTGCCGTTCCCGATATCGTGCCGCTGCCGCAGGACGTGGTGGACGGCTGTGAGGTCGTGCTCGACACGTTGTTCGATCTGACGACGGCGGTCAAGGCCGTGCGCTAGACAATTGCGGAGTTGAAACGAGCAATCGGCTGACCTTGCGCTTAAGCAAAAGAGGTCCGGCAATGGTCGGGCCTCTTTTGCTTAAGCGGCGTTTTGGCATACTGGCCGACGTGCTATAGATACGCGCCGAGGTTGATGGCGGTGGCTTCGGCTTGGCTGCTCGCCCGGGTACTGGCGCGCTCCAAGAGGAACGGCCGCACGAGTTCCTGACGGTTGATGTCCTCGGCGGCTGTGACCGCAGTAACGGTTCGAGCTGCGGAGCCAATGCGGGTGTGCTTGGTTTTTGCCGGCGCCTTGTTCTCGATTTGCTCCATGAGCAGCTGGACACCCTTGCGGCCAATCTCGTAGCCCGGGGGTGCTACGGTGGTGAGCGGTACCGCGCCGCTCCATGCAAGCGGGTTGCCGTCGCAGCCGGCCACGCGGACCTGCTCGGGGACAGGGATGCTCTTGTCGGTTAACGCCGAGATAACGCCCGAGGCCAATACATCGGTAAGGCCGATGACAAAATCGGGGCGCTCGTCGGTAGAGCGTTCGGCAATCTGAGCGCCGATGCTGTAACCGTCGGCGGCGGTATTCCATTCTCCGGCGTCAATGACCTCAATTTTGATATCGGGATGCAGGGCGAGGGCCTTGTGAATGCCAAGTACGCGCAGGGTGAGCTGCATAAATGCCGCTCTGCCCACAACGGTGATATGGCGCGCACCGCGGGCGATGGCGAGCTCGGCGATAATGCGCCCTTGCGCCTCGTTGTCGGCGGCCACGTAGTAACCGGGTTCGGAACAGTGGGTGTCCAGATGGACGATCGGCACGGGCATCTTGGCCATAGTGGGGCGCCAGTCGGGGGACGCCATGGGTTGGACCATGACGCCGGACATCTGCGTGCCCATAAAATAGCGCAGGTAATGGTCCTCGAGAATGTCGTCGTTATCGGCGTTGGCGATGAGCAGGTCGTAACCGTGCTTGCGGGCCTCGTTATGGGCGCCGCTGGCAATTTGGAGCGAGAAGCCGTGATCGAGACGGGGGAGGACCAGGCCAAAGGACTTGGTAGTGCCGCCCGCGAGCTGACGGGCACTTTGGTTGGGCAGGTAGCCAAGGCGATTGATGGTCTCGTTGATGAGTTTGAGGGTCTCGGGGCGCAGCTTTTCGGGGTGGTTGAGCGCGTTGGATACCGTGCCCAGCGAGACCCCTGCCTCGCGCGCGACGTCGCTGATTTTAACCTTTGCCATAGCGGCCCCTTTGATGCGTTTCAAGTACAAGTCAGATTGTAGCATCGCCCGTCCCGAGGGCGTCAAAACCTGCTAATTAGGGACAGGTTTATTTTGGCAGGTTTTATCTGGGCAAACATCGTTGCAAGCGCGACCACCACAATGGGGACAGGTACCTTTGTGGCGGTTTGAGCTGTCCGGGCCTTCAATTGTCTCGATCTGTAACATCTGGACGGCAAAACCGGCTCTACCTGTTACAGATCGAGACATAGTGCAGGGGTCGAACCGTAATGTCTCGATCTGTAACACTAAGCCGGCTTCCGGAGCCCCAGATGTTACAGATCGAGATCATTCGCCGGGACAGAGCGCCGCCCCGGTCCAAGCAACCATAAAGGCGCCTGTCCCAATCGCGGTGGTTTGGGCATGTGTGCATCGAGTGGTATCCAGTTTAAGATACCACTTCTGGTATATCAGCTTGTGTTTGCGTGAGTACAATACTCGAACGTTATACGTCTCAGCGCCCATGTGCGTGGACGTTTTGCAGCCACGCGGACGAAGGGATTTATCCTATGTGCGGAATTGTCGGCTACACCGGCTCTGATATTGCAAAGAACATCCTGGTCACGGGCCTCAAGCGTATGGAGTATCGCGGCTATGACTCCTCGGGCGTCGCGCTCGAGGTGGGCGAGGGCGCCGCGGCGCACCTCGATGTCATCCGCCGCGTGGGTAAGGTCGCGGGCTTGGAGAGCGAGCTTTCCAATATCGACAGCGACGCTACCTGCGGTATCGGCCACACCCGTTGGGCCACCCACGGCAAGCCCTCCGTCGTTAACGCTCACCCCCACACCAGCTGCGACGGTCGTATCGCCATCGTCCACAACGGCATCATCGAGAACTTCGCCGAGCTGCGCGAAGAGTTGGAGGGTCGCGGCCACCACTTTAAGAGCGAGACCGATACCGAGGTCTTCGCGCATCTGATCGAAGAGGCCTATGCCGAGACGCACGACCTGATGGCCTCCGTGCGCGAGGCTTGCACCCACGTGGTCGGTGCCTATGGTCTGGCCGCCGTGTGCGCTGACGAGCCCGGCGTGATCGCCGTGGCCCGCAAGGATTCCCCGATCGTAGTCGGTGTGGGCGAAACCGGCTCCTATGTTGCTTCCGATGTCATCGCGCTCATCGACGCCACCCGCGATGTCGTGGTGCTCGAGGACGGTCAGTTTGCCAAGCTCACGCCCGCAGGCGTCGAGTACACCGACGAGGCCGGCAACGTTATCGAGCCCAAGGTCACCCACATCGACTGGGACCTGGACATGGCAGAAAAGGGCGGTTATCCCGACTTTATGCTCAAGGAGATTCACGAGCAGCCGCGCGTTGTGCGCGACACGCTGGTTGGTCGTATGACGCCGGCCGGCGAGCTCGACATCGACGAGCTGGGCCTTTCGCTCGAGGAACTCAACGACATCGACCGCGTCTACGTGATCGCTTGCGGCACCAGCTATCACGCTGGCCTCATTGCCAAGAATCTCATTGAGGGCTGGGCTCGCATCCCCACCGAGGTGGAGGCGGCCAGCGAGTTCCGCTATCGCAACCCCATCATCACGCCGACGACGCTCGTCGTGGCCGTGTCCCAGTCGGGCGAGACGGCCGATACCCTTGCCGCCATTCGCGACGCGCGCATCAAGGGTGCCAAGGTCTTCGGCATCACCAACGTGGTGGGCAGCCCCGTGGCGCGTGAGAGCGACGGCGTCATCTACACCAAGGCCAACAAGGAGATCGCGGTCGCCTCGACCAAGAGCTTCATCGGCCAGGTCGTGAGCCTTACGCTTTTGGCCCTGCTGCTGGCGCAGGTCAAGTACCGCTTGACCACCAAGCAGGCGCGCATGCTGTTCCGCGAGCTTTCCGATACGGCCGAGCAGATCCAGTGGATTTTGGATACCCAAACCGAGGCCGTTCATGAGGCCGCCCTGCTGTGCAAGGACGCGCAGTCGGCGCTGTTCGTGGGCCGTGGCATGGGTGCCGCTATTTCCTACGAGGGCGCGCTTAAGCTCAAAGAGGTCAGCTACCTGCACGCCGAGGCCTACGCCGCCGGCGAGATGAAGCACGGCCCCATTGCCTTGATCGACCCGGGCTTCCCTGTCATCGCCGTGGCCACCAAGAGTGCCACCTACGACAAGACCGTGTCGAACCTCATGGAGTGCAAGGCGCGCGGCGCCAAGGTCATCGTCGTTGCTACCGAGGGCGACGAGGAAATCAACAAGATTGCCGACTGCATCATTCGCGTGCCGGCCGTCCGCGACGTGTTCAGCCCCATCACGGCGAGCGTCCCGCTGCAGCTGCTCGCCCGCGAGGTTGCCATCCTGCGCGGCTGCGACGTCGACCAGCCCCGCAACCTGGCAAAGAGCGTTACCGTGGAGTAGTTGGTTCCGCCATTCTGGCGACCAAGGCCCGGCTCCGTTGCAGCGGAGCCGGGCCTTGTTTCATTTGCCCAGATAAAACCTGCCAAAATGAACCTGTCCCTATTTGGCAGGTTAGCGGAGCTTGCTGGTCTCGAAGTACTCGGGGAACTGGTCCAGAACCTCGGTCTGGTTGCGGAACATCATATGCAGGTGCTTGCTGACCAAAAAGCTCGCTTCGATGGGGTCGCGACCGGCGATAGCGCGGCGAATCTGCTTGTGCTCGTTCACGATGTCCTGATTGTCGAGAACCTGCGTGGCGGCGCGCAGCCAGCGGAAGCGCTCCAGGTCGGCATTGGTCTCTTCGAGCCACGACCACACGGTGCTGCGACATGCGATGCTAAAAATCATGTGATGCATGAGGTTGTCGCTCAAAAAGAAGCCGATGCGATCCTCTTCGGCCATGGCCTTTTCCTGCAGCACGATGGCGCGGTCGAGCTGCTCGATGCCGGCCGACGTGGCGCGCGCACAGCACTCCACAATCACCTGCTTTTCCAGATGCTCGCGGATGTAACAGGCACTCTCGGCAAGGGTGAGGTTGATGGGCGAGACGTAGGTACCGCTCTGGGGCACGGTGCGCACCAGGCCTTCCTGCGCCAAACGAACCAAAGCCTCGCGCACAGGGGTGCGCCCCATATCTAGGTCGTCGCAAAGTTGCTTGACGCCCAGCTTTTCGCCCGGCTTGTAGTCCAGGTAGACGATTTTGCGTCGAATGGTGTGGTAGGACTGGTCCTGTAGGCTCGTTTCCTGCTCGCCGACGTGCATCGATTCTTCCATAGCGCCTCGCAACTGTTCTATCAAACTCATATGTCAGTTGTTAATTATGCCGCGAATCAGCTCTCCGCGGTGGGCAATTCGGCTGTTGCCTGAGAACTATTGCGGCATCTTAGTCTGTGTTTGCGCAAGGCTGTGCTCAATGTTGCCGTATCATAAGCCGTCGCAAACGTGAAATAGAAAGAAGGAATCCCATATGCAACTGGCAAATATCGTTCGCGAGCGCTGGAAAGGCGTCTTGTTCTGCCTGATCATTGCCATTCCCGCGACGTTGCTCGGCAAACAAATTGAGGTGGTCGGCGGTCCGGTATTTGCCATCCTCTTTGGCATGGTCCTGGCGCTCGTCTTTCCCAGGAAGCGTCGCGAACAGCTCGCCGCCGGCGTCACCTATACGTCCAAAAAAGTCTTGCAGTACGCGGTTATCCTGCTTGGCTTTGGCATGAACCTCTCCCAGATTCTGTCCAAGGGCGCCCAGTCGCTGCCGATTATCGTGGCGACGATCTCGACCTCGCTTGTCATCGCCTTTGTGCTCTGCCGCGTCATGAACGTACCGGGTAAGATCGCGACGCTTGTGGGTGTGGGTTCGTCGATTTGCGGCGGTTCGGCCATCGCTGCGACCGCGCCCGTCATCGATGCCGACGATCGCGAGATTGCCCAGGCCATTTCGGTCATCTTCCTGTTTAACGTTATCGCGGCGCTCGTGTTTCCGACGCTCGGCGGCATGCTCGGGCTGACCAACGAGGGCTTTGGCCTGTTTGCCGGCACCGCCATCAACGACACCTCGTCGGTAACGGCTGCGGCGAGCGCCTGGGACAGCATGCATCCCGGCGCCAATGTGCTCGAGAGCGCCACAGTGGTCAAGCTCACCAGGACGCTGGCCATTATTCCCATCACGCTGGTCCTCGCATGCTGGCAGATGCATCTGGCACGCAAGGCCGGCGGTGACGCCAAAAGCACGTTCTCGCTTAAACGTGCGTTTCCCATGTTTGTGCTGTTCTTTGTGCTGGCGAGCGTGATCACCACGGTGCTTCAGCTTCCCGCGTCCATCACGGCGCCCATCAAGGAGCTGTCGAAGTTCTTTATTGTGATGGCCATGGCGGCTATTGGTTTTAATACCGATATCGTCGAGCTGGTCAAAAAGGGCGGCAAGCCCATCGCGTTGGGCTTTTGCTGCTGGATTGGCATTGCGTGCATGAGTTTGGGAATGCAGCACGTGCTGGGAATCTGGTAGAGAAGTAGCTTATTCGCGTGCTGGCTGCCGGTGAGCGCAAGCCTTCGGTGGAGCGATAGGAGCTCTTGCGGGTATGGCTTGTCCGCAGGTTTATAAGTCCCGAAGAGCTCTTATCGCCCCGCCAGGATGGCGATGCGGGGCAACACCTATACTCGCAGGACGGCGCTTTCTGCCCTATAGTGTTTGGTGAGCAATATCGTTCAATTTTGAAACACTCGGTCGTGCGACCGTCGGCGGTTGCACGTCGCCGCGGACAGGGGCAAATCATGGATAGCAATGCTAAGCTGAACATCTTGACCGATGCCCTAGCTGCTGCCGGGGCCTCGGCATTGGCAATCGATGCGCGTGGGGACGTCGCGATCTCGACCATGAATGACGCGGCGCTTGAGCGGGATGTGGCGGCTTTTGTCGCTGAGCGTCTCGACCGTATAGGAGACGGCGCGCGTCTGGTTATGGGGCGTGAGGGTACGCGCCTGAGCCTGACCGTTCGCCCCACCGACAAAGAGGGCGGGAGGCTTTGGGTCGTTGTGGTCCGCGAGGTGCGCGGTGCCGCGGCGCATGCGGGCATCGAGTGGCTCAACGCCGACGAAGTTGAGGTCCGCTATGAATCGAGCGCGTACGGCATCGTTGAGGGGGCGGCCTCGGTGGCTGTACCGGTTACCGAGAGCTATGCGCGCGGCGTGCCCCTTATGCTCGAGGGCGAGCTGGGAGCGGGTCAGGTCGAGATTGCCAAGCGCCTCTATCTGGATGGCCCTTTTGTCGATCAGCCCTTTGTTTCCGTCGCGCTCGATGAACTCACCGATCGCGGTTGGCGCCATGTGCTCAAAAGCTCCGAATCGCCGCTGTTCCAAACGGGGCTGACCCTTTGCATTGAGGGCTGGAATGCGGTTGGCCCCCAGCGCCTCCGCGAGCTGGTCTCCACGATGACCGACACCGCGTTGGCGACGCGCTGCCATGTGGTGCTGACGGCGAATGACATGCCGGGCGGCGGCGAAAGTGATCAAGCCGCCTTTGTGACCGAGCGCTTCGCCTGTGCGGTGAGCGTCGCGCCGGCAATCGCCGAGCAGGGAGCCGCGTCGACGAAGGTCGCGCGCTATTTGGAATATCTCGCTGATGCATTTGGGACGGCAGCGCCCACGCTGTCTGCCGCGGCGACGAAGACGCTCGATGCTTACCGCTGGCCGCGCAACTATCTGCAGCTCCGCGAGGTCTCGGAACGACTGTATATATTGGTGGGGACGGGCACGGTGGACCGCGCTGTGGCGGAGGAAGTGTTCGCCCAAGAGGACGTGATTAAGACCGCAACCTTTGGCGCCCCGACGCTTGAAAGTGACCTGTATATCCTGCGACCGCTGGCCGATACCGAGCGAGATATCGCGCATCTGGTTGTAGACCATCTCCACGGCAACCGAACCCGTGCGGCGGAGGTGCTGGGCATAAGCCGTACAACGCTGTGGCGCTTGCTGAAGGACGATGACCGTTGAGCGAGGCGCCCGTGACCGCACGCGACGCGTGTGCTACAGTCCAAAGCGTTATTGTTTCGATTTGGTTACGGCGTGCGAGGGCATATGGCTGAGACTTCAAAACCGAGCCGCAGAAGGCGGAGTGCCGCGCCGGTCAACCGACGCACAACATCGGTGACGTGGGGCAAACACGCCTCGGGGTTTGATGGCTCGTTCAAGCGCACTAAATACGGCTATCCTTCGGCAAGCGCCCGCTTGGCAATGCAGGCAGAGTCCTCGCTGTGGGGCCGCAAACGCGTGGTGGGCTCAAAGCTCAAGCACGACGGAACGCTCGGCTACATCAGCCGCGGGGCGGCTCGCCGCAGCGGGCTCAATCCCGCCGGCTGGCATCGCTACGTGCCGATCGTGGCCGCCGTTGCAGTGATCGTCATCGCGCTCGCTGCGCTCGGATATGCCGGCGGTGGCGCCAACTTGGACGCAATGTTTAAATCGCCCGAGCTCGCGCATGTAGGTACAGAAGTTGTCGAGGGCGCTCAGGCCCAGACGAGCGTCGCGCCCCAGCGCGGTATCGTTGCGGCGGCCTCCACCATCGCCGATGTGCAAAAGGACGAAGACAAGCAAGGCGACGACGTCGATGCGAATCAGACGAGCGAAACGGCAATAACTCCATCGGCGGGATAAGTTGCGAGTGGGGCAGCTAATTTGGGACGGGGCTTTTTTAGCTGCCCAAGACAGTGGCTCATTCGATGTCAGTCGCCAAAAGCGAGCGAGCCGCATTTGCGCCAAGGTGACGTGAAATGAGAGGGCGCTGACCTTCTGGTCGCGCCCTCGAAATTGAACGTCAGATTGGCGTGAATGCGGCCCGCGCAGCGTCAACGAGCCCGCCGTTCGGTAGAATGGCGGAACTAATTACCTTACGTAGACCACGTTGTCGCGGCGGGGTTTGGGCTCGGGCAGCGTGTCCTCGGCATAGCCCAGAATGCAGTGACCGACACCGCGCAGGCTGCCGTCGGCGGGTAGACCCCAACTGGCCAGTAGCTCCAGGCCCTCGGGCGAATCGAAAACCTCGTGGGCGCGATGAATCCAGCACGAATCAACGCCCAGCGCATAGGCAGCGTTGAGCAGGTTGCCCATGGCGAGCGAGCCGTCTTCCAGATGTGTGGGCACGCTGCGGTCAACCAGCACCACCACAACGGTCTTGGCGCCATAGAAGGGGTCGCTGTTGCTGCCCATGACTTGCGCGTTGAGCTGCGAGAGACGCTCGACGGTCGCGGGGTCGGTGACGGCGACAAACGTCACCGGCTGGCGGCCCATGCCGCTCGGTGCATATTGGCCGGCTTCGATAATACGTGCAAGCTTTTCGGCCTCGACGGGACGATCGCTGTAGTTGCGGCAGCTGCGGCGGTGAATGAGTGCTTCGATAGTCTCCATGGTGTCTCCTTGCGGTGGCGTTGCAGATGCCCCGTTCATACCCGTCGGGCTCAAACGATAGACGGTCAATTGCCCGGCCAAAAGGATAGATTCCAATTGGGAAAGTAGGTTTGCATAAAAGTACCTTCAGAATGTGACAAACAAATGGGATGGTTAAACGTTTTATCCCGTCTACCCTGCGGTTTTTTACCACTTGCCTAAATGACGAACGCATAACCTCTGATAAGGGTTTTACTAAAGGAGTACCAACGTTTATCAATGCGCCGTGGTGGCGCCGGGCCAGGAGGTAACATCATGTTCCAGGCTGGAGATGTCGTCGAGACCGATTTCGAAGGATTTCTGAAGCTGCTGCGTTCCAAGACGCGCGCTTTCGTGTCGATCAACGATCACGAGTACTACATCACGCACACCGATGGCTATTGGCGTGTTCAGGATTGCGAGGCCCTCAACGACAAGGGCCACTTTACTGACTGTTCTGAGTTGGTCAACACGGTCTGCGAGGTCGTCGAGCTGCCGTGGATTGCCGGCAAGAGCCTGCATGACAGCTTCTCGGGCGCTACGGTCTATGAGGCCGTCGCCGCTTAACAGGCAATAAAACCCGATTTTCACGTGACCGCTGGCGCCGCCCCCGCGCCGGCGGTCTTTTTCTGCCGATAGGCCATAAAAATGCACGCATTTGCGGAGAGCCTGTTGACGATAGTCAAAACTCGGACTAATCTAGAGACACGTAATTGGTCAAAAATCGGACAATTGAATGGTGGGATAGATGAATAGTGCGGTTACGCTGGTCGACTTCGATCGGTTGCTCAATGGACTCGACCATATCTATTCGGAGTTCTCGCGCGCCTGCGGCCTTTCGGACTGCGCCTACTGGATGCTCGTCGACACGAGTGCAGCGGGCGGAAGCGTTGCCGTGAGTCGGCTGACGAGTGAATGGTTCTACAGCAAACAGACCATCAATTCGGCGATTAAAACGCTTAGGGCGCGAGGGCTTGCGACGTTGGAGTTTGCCGAGGGCAGTCGTAAAAACAAGGTTGTACGACTGACCGAAGAAGGCGTGCGGTTTGCCAAGCGCTACGCGTTGCCGGCGCAAAAAGCCGAGCAACAGGCATTCGAGGCGCTCGAGCCGTGGGAACAGTGCGAGATCATGCGCTTGGTCGGTAAGTTCTCCCATGTTCTTAACGAAGAGTGCGAGGCATTTAAACGGCAAGTGGCCGCCGAGAACGAGACTGACGATAAGGGCGAGGGGGACGCATGCGACTCTTAATGAGGTTTATGAGGCCGTACCGCGGTCTGATTGCGGTGACGCTGTTTGCGGTGCTGATAGATAACGTCGGTACGCTGTTGGTTCCCACGATGCTGGCGAACATGGTCAACACCGGTATTACCACGGGTGATGTCGACTATATATTACGCAACGGCCTGTACATGCTTATCGCGACCGGCATGGCCAGCGGCGGCACGGTGCTGGGCTGCTATCTTTCGGCGCGCCTGGCCGCCAACGTGGCCTGCGATATCCGCAATGCCGTGTACGACAAGTCGCTCGAGCTGTCCGCCAGCGACTTTGAGCGCTTTGGCACGGGTTCGATGATCACGCGCTCGCTCAACGACATCAACGTGATTCAGCAAGCTGTCCTTCAGACGATTCAGCTGGTGCTGCCGGTGCCGTTCTTGGCCGTGGCAGGCATCATTTTTGCTTGGTTCATCGATCCCGCCATGGGTACGCTGCTGGGCGTGGTGGTTGCGATCGTGCTGGTGGCGGCGGTCTTTACCGTTGCCAACGCCGCGCCGATCTTTATGCGCCTGCAGAGCTTTATCGACCGCATGAACGTGGTGCTGCGCGAGAACATCGTGGGCGTGCGCGTCATCCGCGCATTTAACAAGGAGCGCCACGAGGAGCAGCGCCTGGACGAGGTGTTTAGCGATTACGCGGCCAATGCCATCAAGGTCAACCACCTGTTTGTGGGTCTCGACAGCTCCAGCTTCTTTTTGATGAATATCGCCGAGGTGGCGGTGCTGTGGGTGGGCGGCAACCGCGTGGGCGTCCACGCCATGCAAATCGGTAGCATCTCGGCCGTGCTGGAGTACGCGATCCTGATCCTGTTCTTTGTGATGACGGCGCAGATGGTGATTCTGACGCTCCCACGCGCCGCCGCATGCCTGAACCGTGCGCAGCAGGTGTTGGAGATTGAGCCGAGCATCGTGGACGGCAAGCGCACGCTGGACACGTGCGCGGCGGAGTCTGTTGACGGTGCCGACGCGGTGGCCGTGTTCGACCACATGTCGTTCCGTTTTGACGATGCCGACGAGGATACCCTGTGCGACCTGAGCTTTGCCTGTCGCCGTAGCCAGACCACGGCGATTGTAGGCTCGACGGGTTCGGGCAAGTCGACGGTGGCCAAGCTCTTGCTTCGCTTCCACGATGCCACGAAGGGCGCCATTCGCCTGAATGGCATCGATCTGCGCGACCTTTCGCAAGACGACATCCGCGGGCGTATCGCCTATGTGCCGCAGAAGGCATGGCTGTTCTCGGGTACGGTGGCGAGCAACCTGCGCTTTGGCAACGAAGACGCGACTGAGGCTGACATGCTCCATGCGCTGGAGGTTGCCCAGAGCACCTTTGTGCTCGACCAGCCCCAGGGGCTCGATACGCCGGTGGCCCAGGGCGGCACGAACTTCTCGGGTGGTCAGCGCCAGCGCCTGGCGATTGCCCGCGCACTCATGAAGCATGCCGATCTATATATCTTCGACGACAGTTTTTCGGCCCTGGACTTTAAGACCGATGCGGCACTGCGCCATGCGCTGCAGGACGAGACGTGCGATGCCGCGGTGCTCATCATCGCCCAGCGCATCTCGACTATTTTGCATGCCGATCAGATCGTGGTGCTCAAAGACGGCGAGATCGTGGGCCTAGGCACGCACGACGAGCTCATGGAAACCTGCGAGGTGTACCGCGCAATCGCGGAATCGCAGATGAAGGGAGGTGAGTAGCATGACCGAGGAGCTCAAGAAGCAGGGCATCGTCGATGGCGCTGCGGTTGTAGAGACAGTCGAGGAGACGGGCGTCGCGCCCGACCTGGACGAAGCCGCCAAGGCGGCGGAGCGCGAGGCTCGCCGCCAAGCGCTCTACGAGGAAAACGAACGTGCCGAGGACGAGCGCGCCCGCGCCGAGGCAGAGCGTATGCGCGACGTGGACGACGAAGACGAGGACGAGACGCCTCGGGATACCTGGGCGACGGTGCGCCGCCTGTGGAGTGAGGCTGCCGGCGACCATTGGCGCTTCTATATCGTGTTCGCGAGCATTGTGTTCTATGTCATCTTTAACACCGCCGCGCCGGCATATAGCGCCCGCGTGATCGATGAGCTGTGGGGCCACATTCAGGTGGCGTTTGCCAACGACACCACTTTCAGCATCACCTGGGAGAACTGCGGCAAGACCATTTTCGTCTACTTTATGATCTGGACTGCCGCTGCCTCGTTCTATGCGCTCCAGAGCTTTTTGATGTCGAGCGTCGCTGAGCGTCTCAATCTGCGCCTGCGCAACCGCATCGCGCAAAAGCTCAACCGTCTGCCGCTCGCCTATTTTGACGCGCATCGTCCCGGCGAGGTCGTCAGCCGCGCGACCAACGACCTGGACAAGATGTCCGAGAGCATGCAGCGCGGATTGCTGCAGCTGCTCGTGTCGATCGGCACGGTTGTTGGTGCTGTGAGCGTGATGTTCGTGTTCAGCGTGCAGCTTACGCTCGTCTTTCTGTTCTTTACGGCACTGTCGCTGCTGGTGACGAAGGTCGTCTCGCGCCGCACACACGATGTGACGGGCGAGCGCCAGGAGTGGGTGTCCAAGATTACGAGTGCGGTCGAGGAAGGCTATTCGGGCCGTCTGGTGATCCGCGCGTTTAACCGCGAACGCCAAAGTTCTGCCGAGGTGCACCAGGCCTCGGGCGAGCTGGCACGCGTGAGTGCCAAGGCCGACTTTATGATCAATGCCGTCGGCCCTGCGGTGCGCTTTATCGGCCGTTTGGCGCAGATCGTGATCGCGCTGGTGGGCTGCAGCATGCTGGTTGCCGGTCACATGACCGTCGGCGTGTTCCAGGCGTTCTTCCAGTTTATCTACGAGGCGTCCGAACCCATGACGCAGCTGTCGTTTACCTTCAACTCGCTGCAGAGCGCGTTGGCGAGTGCGGAGCGCGTGTTCGACCTGCTCGATGAGCCCGAGATGGAGGCCGATCCGCTGCCGGACGAGGCCGCCAAGCTGCCGGGTCGCGTTGAGGGTCGCGTCTCCTTTGAGCACGTGCGCTTTGGTTATTCGCCCGACAAGCCGCTTATGCACGACGTGTCGTTTACCGCCGAGCCGGGCCAGAAGATTGCCGTGGTGGGAACCACGGGCGCGGGCAAGACGACGCTCATCAACCTGCTCATGCGCTTCTACGAGATTGACGGCGGGCGTATTACGCTCGACGGCGTGGATACGAGCCGCATGGACCGCGGCGAGCTACGGCAGCAGTTTGGCATGGTGCTGCAGGACGCCTGGCTGTTCGATGGCACGATTGCCGAAAACATCGCCTACGGCTGTCCCGAGGCGACGCGTGAGGAGATCGTGGCGGCTGCGCGCGCCGCGCAGGTCGACTTCTTTGTGCGCACCATGCCGCAGGGCTATGACACGCGCGTGGCCAACGATGCCGAAAGCATCAGCCAGGGCCAGCGTCAGCTGCTGACCATCGCACGCGTGCTGCTCAATAACCCGGCGATTCTCATCCTGGACGAGGCGACCTCAAGCGTGGATACGCGTACCGAGCTTGCCATCGGTCGTGCCATGGACGCGCTCATGCGCGGGCGCACGAGCTTTGTGATCGCGCACCGCCTGTCGACGATCGTGGACGCCGACCTGATCTTGGTCATGGATCACGGCAACATTATCGAGCAGGGCACGCATAAGGAGCTGCTGGCTGCCGAGGGTGCCTACGCCGACCTCTATCTGAGCCAGTTCGCATAATGTGACAAAGGGACAGTCTCTTTGCCACATCACAAATAAGGCGCGCCGGGGATGAATTCCCTGGCGCGCCTTTGCGTTGATGCCGATGTCGTTTTGTGCCGCTTGCGTTCCTAGCGTTCGTCCACGAGCTTGGCGACGAGGGCCTTGAGCTCGGCCACCTCTCGCTCGAGTTCCTTGACGCGGCGGGCATTCTCGGTGATGCCCTGGCGGTTGAGGGCGGACTGCTCGGCGGCGTCATCGGGCATGTACTCGCGATGCTGCTTGGCGTCGAAACTCTCCTCGAACACACGGCAGCCGTTGCGCTTGATGATGCGTCCCGGCACGCCCACGACGGTGCAGTTGTCGGGGACGTCCTTAACGACGACCGAGTTGCCGCCGATCTTGACGTTGTTGCCGATGCGGATGTTGCCGAGCACCTTGGCGCCCGTGCCCACCGTGACATTGTTGCCCAGGGTGGGGTGACGCTTGCCGGTCTCGTTGCCGGTGCCGCCGAGCGTGACGCCCTGGTAGAGCACACAGTTGTCGCCCACAATGGTGGTCTCGCCGATGACGACGCCCATGGCGTGGTCGATAAAGAAGTGCTTGCCAATCTGCGCGGCAGGGTGAATCTCGACGCCGGTGATGTGGCGGGTGATTTGCGAGAGCACGCGGGCGAGCGAGCGATGACCGTGCTCCCACAGCCAGTGCTCGGGCACGTGGTTCCACTTGGCGTGCAGGCCAGGATAGGAAAGAAAGATGACCAGACCGTTTTGCGCGGCGGGGTCCTGCGCCTGGACGGTCTTGATGTCCTCGCGAATGGTATTGATAAAGCTCACCGGCCGCCCTCCCTTAGCGCCATGGCAATGCGATTCAATAAAGTATAGCGATTCGCTAGGGATTAAAAAGGACAATCTTGGCGGCTTTGCGCTACAAGTGTCAGTTATGCAAACTTGCTGGTAATGGAGTCATGCTTTTGTGGGGTTGCGCACGAGGGGGCACCGCAACCGTATACTGGTCAACTTGGACGTATCCGCGCCCACAACTGAGAGGTTTTACTTCATGGGTTTCATCAATTTTATTGCCGAGCTGCTTAAGGACCCGCGCACCGCGATCGCCAGCTGGATCGCCGCCGGCCCGCTTATGGCCTACGGCTGCGTGTTCCTGATCATCTTTATCGAGACGGGCGTGGTGTTCTTCCCGTTCCTTCCCGGTGATTCGCTGCTGTTCGCCTCGGGTTTCTTTGCCCACAACGGCGGCTTTAACATCGTGGCGCTTCTGGCCACCGCATGGGCCGCTGCCATTTTGGGCGATCAGTGCAACTTTATGATCGGTCACTTCTTTGGCCGCAAGATCATCGCTTCGGGCAAGGTCAAGGCCATGACGCCCGAGCGCATCAAAAAGTCCGAGGACTTCTTGGACAAGTGGGGTCACCTGGCCATCTTCCTGGGTCGCTTCTTCCCGTTTATCCGCACCTTTGTGCCCTTTATCGCTGGCATGGGCGGCATGCACTGGCGCAACTTTGTCGTCTTTAACGTGCTGGGCGGCATTACCTGGTCGACGGTCTTTACGCTGCTGGGCTACTTCTTTGGCGGCATTCCCTTTGTGCAAGAGCACTTTGAGCTGCTGATTATCGGCATCGTTGCCGTGTCGATCATCCCGACCGTGGTCGGTCTGGTTAAGGCCAAGCTGGGTAAATAGAACGCCTAGCTCGAGCCAGCGCGCAGACCGTACAGTTGAGGCCCGTCACCGCTTACGGTGGCGGGCCTTTTTGCTTCGGTCAAATGAAAATACTTTACTTAGTTAAAGAAAAGCGTTTTATCAGACGCGTGCGGGGAGTACAATCTCGTGCATGCGAATCGACGTGCCATCGGCTTTGATGCTGCTCGCGTGTCCCGTCCGGCTCTACGCTCCGGGCGTGCGACGTTGCGACGCGGTCGGCCTCGGTCCTTGCGTGCGGGTTCGCGAGTATGCAACTGTGTATGTAAGGAGCGACATATGACTGTCGAGAAGAAGGATATCGATTGGGGTAGCCTCGGCTTTGGCTACATGAAGACCGATTACAGCTACGAGGCTCATTGGAAGGATGGCGAGTGGGACGAGGGCGGCCTGACCACCGACCACACCCTGCATGTCTCCGAGTGCGGCGGTATCTTCCATTACTGCCAGGAGGTCTTTGAGGGCCTGAAGGCCTACACCGCCGAGGACGGCAGCATCGTCTGCTTCCGTCCCGACATGAACGCTGAGCGTATGTATAACTCTGCCCAGCGCCTCGAGATGCCCCCGTTTCCCAAGGACAAGTTCGTTGAGGCCGTCAAGCAGGTCGTTTCTGCCAACGCCGCCTGGGTTCCGCCCTTCGGTTCCGGCGCGACCCTGTACGTGCGTCCGTTTATGATCGGCTCCGGTGACGTGATCGGCGTGGCTCCCGCTCCTGAGTACACGTTCCGCATTCTCGTGACCCCGGTCGGTCCGTACTTTAAGGGCGGCCTCAAGCCCGTCAAGCTGCGCGTTTCCGAGTATGACCGTGCTGCACCGCACGGCACCGGCAACATCAAGGCCGGCCTGAACTACGCCATGTCCCTTAAGCCCACGATGGAGGCCCATCGCGAGGGCTATGCCGAGAACCTGTATCTCGACTCCGAGTCCCGCACCTATGTCGAGGAGACCGGTGGCGCCAACGTCCTGTTCGTGAAAGAGGATGGCACGCTCGTCGTTCCGCAGTCGCACACCGACTCCATCCTGCCCTCTATCACCCGTCGTTCGCTCGTTCAGGTTGCTCAGGACCTGGGCATGACCGTTGACCAGCGCCCCGTCGAGTGGGCCGAGGTCAAGGCCGGCACCTTTGTGGAGTGCGGCCTGTGCGGCACCGCTGCCGTCATCTCTCCGGTTGGCGAAATCGACAACAAGGTTTACGGCGTCGACGAGACCGTGACCTTCCCGGCTGGATACACCGAGATCGGCCCTGTGATGAAGAAGCTTCGCGAGACCCTGACTGGTATCCAGTCTGGTGCTGTCGAGGACAAGCACAACTGGGTTTACACCGTCGCGTAATTTGTCTTACCTATCCGGGCAGAGAACAAGTTCCCTCCCGGCGCGTCCTCGGACATGCAAGAAGCCCTCGCTGCGCACTTCGTGCGGCGAGGGCTTCTTGCGTCCTGCGGAGTGCGCCGGGAGGGAACTTGTTCTCTGCCCTGCGGGTTCGGCGATGTCACAACGGGCAATGATTAATCTGAATAAAGATGGTGCGCGGCCTTTTAGGCTGCGCTTTTGCTTTGCTTCGCGCCATGTGGGGGCGGTGGCGACGTGCATTTTTGCGAGTATTCTGCAGTCGAAGGTCCCTGCATACCGATCTCGGGCAAAAAATCGGGAGTTCTCGATGTTTTCTACGAATGATGGGCGGGGTTATGGGCTGGCAGCGTTTGATTTGCAGGGATATTCGCGGTCTTTGGCATTTATCGTGGCGCCCGAAGCTCTTGGTTATGTTGAATACTCCTAAAAATGCACGACGCTTAGAGGGGGACCTTCGCGAAAAAGGAAACCGCCCCGTCGAAGTATGCATTCGACGGGGCGGTTTATGCATTTGGCCGATTAAGGATGCGCTGTCAAACTACTAGAACTTGACGGTCGGGGCCTGGCGGGCTGCTTCGGCGGCCTCGAAGCCCTGGCGCTCCTTAAACTGGAAGATGCCGGCAAAGATGACAGCCGGGAACGTCTGAATGGCGTTGTTGTAGCTGAGCACGCAATCGTTGTAGCTCTGGCGTGCATAGCTAATCTTGTTCTCGGTATCCTCGAGCGATGCCTGCAGCTGCGTAAAGTTGGTGTTTGCCTTAAGATCGGGATAGGCCTCGGCTACGGCGAAGAGCTGACGCAGCGCACCGGTCAGCACGTTGTCGGCTTCCATCTTGGCTTCGGGCGTGGTGGCCTTGACGGCGGTGTTACGCGCGCTGATCACGGCGGAGAGCGTCTCCTGCTCGTGCTTGGCGTAGCCCTTGACGGTCTCGACCAGGTTGGGGATCAGGTCGTTGCGACGCTGCAGCTGCGTATCGATGTTCTGCCAGGCGTTATCGATGCGGTTACGCTTGGTGACCATGTTGTTGTAGATGCCGGCGATGGCGCAGGCAATCACAATGACAACAACGATGCCGATGATGACGGGAAGCATGATGTCTCCGTTTCGAATGGCCGCGGCGGCATGCGCCAGCTGCCGTTGGTATAACGCTACTAGTATACCCGCAACGTTTTGTCGTGCCGAACTTTCCGGTAAGCGTTGTGTTTTCGGCGGGGTTGGCACCGGGGCAAAGCGCGCGAGGTACAGGTGTAAGATATGCGACAGATTGACGAGTGTTGTCTTTGCCCTGAGGATGGCGATACCAGTGGACCTTCGCATCAAGAAAACCTACCGCGCCCTGTTCGATGCCTTTACCGAGCTTCTCGAGGAGCATCGTTTTGAGGACCTGACGGTTGCCATGCTGTGCGACCGCGCCATGATTCGCCGCACGACGTTCTACAAGCACTTTCGCGACAAGAACGATTACTTTGCCTTTTATATCGATGAGCTCATGTCGGGCTTGCCGCAAAAACAGCCCGATGAGGCCGGCGCGGTATCTGCCGAGGACGTGCGCGCGCTTCGGCACGCGATTTTGGACGATGCCATGGATTTGATTCTGGCGCACGAGCGGCTCATGGATAACATTTTGGCAAGCAGCATGTCGGGCATGTTGACCAACGTTATTTGCGACCGCATTGCCCGCTCCATCCGCGAGCGTGTGATGAACGTGCTTGCCGAGGATGCCCTGGCCCCCGTGTCACTCGAGACGACGTCTGAGTTTGTCGCCGGCGGTATTATTCGACTTTTCACGATATGGTGGGAATCGGGCCACGATCTTGAGCGTCGACCTGAGATAGCCGATGTGGTCGATGCACTGTTTGAGCGGACCATGACACCGGTGCATCACTAGGAGTGGCGGAGAGAGGGGGATTCGAACCCCCGGAACGCTCTCGCGCTCAACGGTTTTCAAGACCGCCGCATTCAACCGCTCTGCCATCTCTCCGTGAGTCGTAATGATAGCATCGTTTTGGATTTGCAACAGGGAAGGCGAACGATGACGATCACCGAAATCGATGAGAAGTTCATGCGTGAGGCGCTGGCCGAGGCGCGCGCCGCCGCTGCGGTGGGCGAGGTGCCCATCGGAGCCGTAGTGGTGCGCGACGGCGAGATTGTCGCGCGGGCGCATAATCGCCGCGAGCTCGACCAGGATCCTTCGGCGCATGCCGAGTTTTCGGCCCTGTGCGCCGCCGCTCAGTCGCTTGGACGCTGGCGTCTTTCCGATTGTACGGTCTACGTGACGCTCGAGCCCTGCTGCATGTGCGCGGGGCTTATGGTTAACGCGCGCGTGGGGCGCTGCGTGTACGGCGCGGCCGATGCTAAAGCGGGCGCTCTGGGGTCGCTATACGACCTCAATGCCGATTCGCGCCTGAATCATCGGTTTAATGTGACCGCCGGCGTGCTGGCAGACGAGTGCCGCGCGGTGCTGAGCGGTTATTTTAGTGGGCTGCGTGGCACCGATGGTGCTGGCTGCGGTTGTGGGGCCGATCTTGAGGCGCATACCGCCCACGCCGAGGCGCTTGCGGGTGTCGAAGATACTGCCGTTGGGGCGGTCGATTTTGGTGCCGCGTGCCGCCGGCCCCGCCGTGTGCAGCTGGCGATCGACTCCTTTAAGGGCAGCGTTTCGAGCGCGCAGGCGGAGGAGGCCGTTGCCGAAGGTGTGCGCCGCGTGTGGCCCGATGCCCAGGTAAGCGCGCTGCCGCTGGCGGATGGCGGCGAGGGAACGCTCGATGCCGTTGCCGCGTGCGGCGGTGAGGTCGTGGCATGTGAAGTCGCAGGCCCTCTGGGCGACTGTGTGTCTGCCCGGATGCTGGTGGACGGCGAGTACGAGTCGGCTGTAATCGAGATGGCCGAGGCGGCGGGTATTGGGTATTCGCCTTGCACAGAGCCGGCGGCGTTGGCCGCTACGACCTATGGCGTGGGCGAGCTCATGCTTCGAGCGGTTCGTGCTGGGGCAAAGACTATCTATATTGGTCTGGGCGGCAGTGCCACCAACGACGGTGGCGCCGGCATGCTGCAGGCGCTGGGCGCGCGTGTGGTCGATGATCAGGGCTGCGATGTCGCCCCTGGTCTCGCGGGGCTTGAGCAGGTGGCGAGTATCGATTTGGCACCGGCGCTTCGGGCGCTGAATAGCGCGCGTATCGTCGTGCTCTCTGATGTCGAGAACCCGCTCGTGGGGCGTCGTGGGGCACTTGCAGTGTTTGGCGGGCAAAAGGGCCTGCCGACAGACGATGTCGAAGCGCTGGGCAGGTACGACAGTTGGATGGTCGGCTACGGCCGCCTGCTCGATGCGGCGATTACCGGGGTGCGGGCTCAGGGGTTGTTGCGCGTGCCCGAGGGCGTGCGGACATTTGGCTCGGTGCTCGGCGTGCCTGGCGCGGGCGCGGCAGGTGGCTTGGGCGCCGCGCTGCTGGCGCTCGGTGCTGAGTTGCGTTCGGGCGTGGAGACGGTGCTCGATCTGATTGGGTTTGACGAGCGCGTGCGCGATGTCGACCTGGTCATTACAGGCGAGGGCAACATGGACGAGCAATCCGCTGCCGGCAAGGCGCCGGTGGGCGTGGCCCGCCGTGCCAATCGCTATGGCAAGCCGGTAGTCGCCGTCGTGGGCGGTCGTGCGGATAATTTGGATGCGGTGTATGGTCAGGGCATCGACTTGGTCCTGCCGGTCTGCCGCAGGCCCATGCCTCTTGACCAAGCGCTCGACCCCCAGGAAGCCACAACCAACCTCATCTGCGCCGGTGAAGCAGCCGCCCAAGCCTACGACCTCGCCCGCCTCTAAAACCCAACTCCCTATAAGTTGCGGTGGAATAGTTCCTGTTTGGCGGCTCAGGCGGCAAAAACAGGAACTATTCCACCGCAACTTCGAGAATGGCTATCCGAGGCTGGTCGCCTTGGGCCTTGGGTCGGACCGTCCGCCATGAAATGCGGCCATCTACTACGTTTAGCCGAGCGCCCTTGACCATCCCGGATTTTGTGAAATTAAAACCGCAGGTAGAAAGCTTGCCGATTTTCGAAAAAGCCGGCTATGGTTGACCCCTGCGGCCTAAACGTAGTAGATAGGCCCCTTTTGTGGCACGGCAGCAGACCAGTCTTTTTGGGACGGGGCTTATTTGACTACCTGTCGATCTGATTGCCCAAGTAGTCAAAAAGCCCCGTCCCAAATTAGCTACCTTGCCCCATCGGGCGGGAGCGGGTAAGATATATCGAGCGCCTAGCGCGTTCGATGGGTTCGGATGACGACATGTTCCGAATCTGGTCAGGTCCGGAAGGAAGCAGCCATAAGGAGCCTCTGTCGGGCATCCGAATCCATCGAGTGCGCAGGCGTTTTTTGGTGCCGCGGCTACCCGCGAGTGCCGGCAGGGCGCTTGGTGTCTCGCTGGTCCTCGGCTTCGCCTGCGGGATCGCTCGACTACCAAGCGCCCTGCCGGCACCCGCGGGTAGCCGACCAAAACCGCCTGAAGGGTCACATTTATCTGATAATTGAATCCCCGGCGTTATGCCGCTCGCTGGCGTTGCCAAAACATCGGCTGCTACGTGCCTTGGGCGCTAGTGACCGTTGCCCTTACATCTGTAACGAGTTGCTTACGCATCTCCAGGGTTCTCCGTACTATCATGAATCAGATTGAATTGAGATGATGATAGGGAGCGCCTTTTTATGATTGAGCTGCTCAGGCGTTTTGGTGGTAAGTTTCGCCGGTATATGGTGATTGGCCCTGCGTGCAAGTTGATTGAAGTGATCTTTGACCTGCTGACGCCGCTGGTGATTGCCCAGATGATCGATAAAGGTATCGGTGCGCACGACGTGAGTGCCGTCGTCCGCTACGGCATGGTGCTCGCCGCCATGGCTGTAATCGGCATCTCGTTTACGCTTGTTTGCCAGAAGATGGCGGCGCTCACCTCGCAGGGCATGGGTACTGACATTCGCGGCGCACTCTACCAGCACATCAACAAGCTGAGCTATGCCGAGCTCGACCGCTTTGGCACGCCGTCGCTCATCACGCGCATTACCAACGACGTTAACCAGGTCCAGCTCGCTGTGGCGCTGGGCGTGCGCATGCTCATCCGCTGGCCCTTTCTAGCGGTGGGCTCCATGTGCGCGGCCCTTGCCATCGACCTTAAGCTCGGCATCATCTTTTTGATCTGCACGCCCGCCATTGGCCTGGTGTTCTGGGTTGTCATGGCGCGCTGCATTCCGTACTACAAGCAGCTGCAGGCAAAGCTCGACCGCATCGCGCTTATCTGCCGCGAGGGCCTTTCGGGCGCCCGCGTGGTTCGCGCCTTCGTGCGCGAAGATCACGAGCGCGAGCGCTTTGCGCAGGCCGCCGACGACCAGGCCAATACTGCCATCGCGGTGGGCAAGCTCTCGTCGATTCTCAACCCCGTCACGTTTTTGGTGATGAACCTGGGCGTGTGCGCCATCCTGTGGGTGGGCGGCATCCAGGTCAGCGTGGGCGAGCTTACGCAGGGCCAGGTCATGGCGTTTGTGAACTACATGACGCAGACCCTGACCTCCATCGTGTACGTCGCCAACCTGGTCGTGGTCTTTACCAAGGCGAGCGCCAGCGCGTCGCGTATCAACGAGGTGCTCAATTGCGTGCCGAGCATTAGCGACGAGGGCAACCAGCCGGTCGTGCTGCCCAAGCCGGGCAATGTCGCTCCAGTTCCTGCGCTGAGCTTTGGCCATGCGAGCTTCTCGTTTGGCGCCGGCGCTGTCAACGCTGTCAACGATGTGACGCTGGAGCTTCCGCTGGGCAAGACACTCGGCATTATCGGCGGTACGGGCAGCGGTAAGTCCACGCTCGTCTCACTTATCCCGCGCCTGTACGATGCGAGCACCGGCCGCGTGAGCGTGATGGGCGCCGACGTGCGCACTTGGCCGCTCGATCAGCTGCGCCATGTGGTCGCGACCGTTCCGCAGCGCGCGTCGCTGGTGAGCGGCACCATCCGTAGCAACCTGACCTGGCGTGACGAGTCGGCGACCGACGAGGAGCTCTGGGCGGCACTCGACATGGCACAGGCGAGCGAGTTCGTGCGCAACAAGCCGCAGGGGCTCGACGCCCCGGTCGAGGCGGGGGGCAAGAACTTTAGCGGTGGCCAGCGCCAGCGCCTGACTATCGCGCGTGCCCTGGTGGGCTCGCCACAGATCCTGATTATGGATGACTCCGCATCGGCGCTCGACTTTAAGACCGATGCGGCGCTTCGCCATGCCATTCGCGAGCGCAGCGTGCGCGGCGCTGCCGAGGGCGGGCTGCCGCTGACAACGGTGATTGTGAGCCAACGCGTCTCGACCGTGCGCGACGCCGACATGATCTGTGTGCTCGATCACGGTTCGGTCGCGGGCCTGGGTACGCACGGTGAGCTGTACGCGACCTGCCAGCTCTATCGCGAGATTTGCCAGTCGCAGCTGCGTCGCGAGGAGCTCGAGGGCCAGCAGGGGAGTGCGGCGCCCGCGTCCGCCCCGGGCGCCCCGATCGCCTCCGCATCCGTCTGCGCAAGGGAGGGTTGCTAAATGAATCCGTACACTTCTTCCGGTTCGGTCGCCACGATGACGGCCAACGTGTCCGGCAACGATAGCCTCAACGACCTGGGTGACGGCCCACGCCAGCCCGGCGACCCCGAGCGCTATCCCGTGGGCGCGGTGACCCGCCGCCTGATGGGCTATGTCCGTCCGCATCGCATTTCGTTTGTTGTGTCGTTTGTGAGTGCCGCCATCTCCGTGATTCTGCAGCTCTACACGCCGATTCTCATTGGTGAGGGCATCGACCTGATTATTGCTGCCGGGCAGGTGGACTTCGACGCGCTGCTGCCGCTTGTCACCAAGCTCGCGATTGTCGTCGTAGGTGCCGCGGCTTTCCAGTGGCTGCAGGGCTATTGCGTCAACCGCCTGTCCTACGAGACGGTGCGCGACATGCGTGTGGAGGCGAGCGACAAGCTCAGCCGCATGCCGCTCAGCTTTATCGACAGCCATGCCCACGGCGACCTTATGAGCCGCGTGGTCAACGACGTCGATCAGGTGGGCGACGGTCTGCTGCAGGGCTTCACGCAGCTCTTTACCGGCGTCATCACCATCGTGGGCACGCTTGCGTTTATGCTCTCCATCAACCTGGCCATGACGCTCGTGGTGGTGCTCGTCACGCCGCTTTCCATTTTTGCAGCCGGCGCCATCGCCAAGCTTTCCAATAAGAGCTTTACGGCGCAGCAGCGCATTCAAGGGCAGCTCGGTGGTCATATCGAGGAGTATGTGGGCGAGCAAAAGCTGGTGGATGCGTTTGCCTACGGCCCGAACGCCCAAGCGCGCTTCGACGCCCTCAACGCCGAGCTCTATACGGCAGGTGAGCGCGCGCAGTTTATGGGTTCGCTCTCTAACCCCGGTACGCGCTTCATCAACAACATCATCTACGCCGTGGTCGCTGTGATTGGCTGCGTGGGCGTGATCACGGGCGTGCCCGCTGCGCTCACGGTGGGTGGCGTGCAGATTTTCCTGTCCTACGCCAACCAGTACACCAAGCCGTTCAACGAGGTCACCAACGTCATTACGCAGATCCAGACGGCGTATGCCTCGGCGCGCCGCATGTTTGCACTGCTCGACGCCCGCGAGCAGGAGCCCGATGCGTCAGATGCCGTGGAGCTTGCCGTCCCGCGTGGCGAGGTGACCTTTGAACACGTGGACTTTAGCTATGTGCCCGACCGCAAGTTGCTGCAGGATATCTGCATCGAGGCCAAGCCCGGCATGCGTTTTGCCCTGGTCGGCCCCACGGGCTGCGGTAAGACAACGCTCATCAATCTGCTGCTGCGTTTTTACGATATCGATGCCGGCCGCATCATGGTCGATGGCCGGTCTTCGCGTGACTACACGCGCGCAAGCCTGCGCCGTGCCTTTGGCATGGTGCTGCAGGATACGTGGCTGTTCGAGGGCACCGTGGCCGAAAACATCGCTTACGGTCGCCCCGATGCTACGCGTGAGCAGATTGTCGAGGCCGCCAAGCGCGCTCATGCGCATAAGTTTATCGTGCAGTTGCCAGGCGGCTACGATACGGTCATCGGCGAGGACGGCGGCACGTTTAGCCAGGGCCAAAAGCAGCTGCTGTGCATCGCGCGCGTCATGCTCACCGATCCGGCGATTCTGCTGCTGGACGAGGCGACCTCGAGTATCGATACGCGTACCGAGCTGCAGGTGCAGGCGGCATTCGACGAGCTTATGGCCGGCCGCACAAGCTTTGTGGTGGCGCACCGCCTGTCGACGATCCGCAACGCCGACTGCATCCTGGTCATGCGCGACGGCCAGATTATCGAGCGCGGCACGCACGACGAGCTGCTAACGGCAGGCGGCTTCTACGCCGAACTCTACCGCAGCCAGTTTGCCCAGTGAGCACGGCCGTGGGGCAAATTAATCAATCGACAGACGGTGGTTTACATCTGTCACGTTAGTACTAAGATATTCATCTAATAAATTGCATTAGTGGCTTTAGTTTTGGGGGAAACGAGGCAACGTGACTATGACGTGCTCTTTGGTGGTTAACAGCAAGAGCGGTAATACCAGGATGGTTTCGGGCGCGATCAAGCGCGCTCTGCAGGCTGCGGGTGTTGAGTTTGTCCATGCCGCGGCGTTGAGCGACGATGCGGATGCAGATCAGGTTGCGCTCGAGGCGCAGGGCGCCTGCGCGGCCGACACAGTGCTCGTCGGTTTTTGGTGCGACAAGGGCGCGTGTACGCCTTCGGTCGCGACGTTGCTCTCCGCCTTGCACGGCAAGCGCGTCTTCCTGTTTGGCACCTGCGGTTTTGGCGCCAGCGAGGAGTACTTTAGGCAGATTATCGACCGCGTATCGTCTAACTTGGCCAATGATGCCGAGCTTGCGGGCTGGGCAATGTGCCAGGGCAAGATGGGTCCTGCCGTAAAGCAGCGCTACGAGGCAATGCTTGAGCAAGAACCCGAAAACGCGCGCTATAAGATGCTGCTCGACAACTGGGTTGCCGCGAAGGACCATCCCACCAAAGAGGACCTGGACAACATGGCCGCAGCCGCCAAGAAGGCCGTGCTGGGCGAGTAGCCTCGCCGTTCGCGGTGCCGTGCGTTCAATCGTACAAACGTGAAAGCCTCGAAATTCCCGAGGCTTTTTTCTTGACAGGGGATCGCACCGTGGAAATATGAACAGTGTTCATATTGGAGGTGAGGGCATGAATAACACAGCGACGTCTAAGGAGGAAATCCTGAAGACGAGCCGTAAGCTCATCCAGGAAAACGGTTGGACCGGCGTCAACATTCGCTCGGTTGCCGCGGCATGCGGCGTGTCGGTCGGATGCATCTACAACTACTTTGATTCTAAGACAGCGCTCGTGGGCGCGACCGTGGCAAGCGTGTGGGGCGACATTATCCATCACCCCGATGACGAGGCCGTCTTGGACGACACCCTCTCGTGCATCCGCTGGATGTATCGCCAGATGGAGTACGGCTGCCAAAAGTATCCGGGCTTCTTTACGCACCATTCGCTGTGTTTCATGCAGCAGGATACTGCCGACGGCGAGCGCCGCATGCATCATGCCTGGCGGCACATCCTTGACCAACTCTGCGTGGTGCTCAAGCGCGACTCGCAGGTGCGCCCGGACGCCTTTACCGATCAGTTTACTGCCGAGCAATTTGCCGAGGTCCTGTTCTCGCTCATGCTCTCTGCCGTGATCCGGCAAGACTTTGATCCGAGTGCCGTGCTCGAGATCACATGTCGAACCCTCTACTAACAGTCCCCGCGCAATGCGGGGATTTTAACAGCAAGAAAGTGAACATAGTTCATGTTAAGGAGGTGATGCCCGGCACCAGGAATCCAAACCGTACTTTGCAACCATTCTTTTAAGGAGACATATATATGCGTGCTATCTTCGAAACGTTGTTTGATATCGCGTATTTGGTGACGGTCATCACCATCGGTATCCGTATGATTCGCGGCAGCAAGGGCAATCGCCAGTTCCAGCTGTTTGGCTGGATGGCGGTCGTTTTGGGCGCCGGTGATTCGTTCCATCTGGTTCCTCGCGCGCTGGCGCTCTGCACGACGGGCTTTGACGCGTATGCCGTGCAACTGGGCCTGGGTAAGTGGATTACCTCGATTACCATGACCGTCTTTTACGTACTGCTCTACTATGTGTGGCGCGAACGCTATCAGGTGAAGAACCACGTCGGAACGACCGCGGCAATCTTTGCGCTAGCCGCCATGCGCGTCGCGCTTTGCATGCTGCCGCAAAACCAGTGGCTCACCAACCAAACCCCACTCGAGTGGGGCATCCTGCGCAACATCCCGTTTGCCATTATGGGGCTGATGGTCATCGTGCTGTTCTACCGCAGTGCGAAGGAAGATGGCGACGAGGCCTTCCGCTGGATGTGGCTCACCATTGTGCTGAGCTTTGGCTTCTACATTCCCGTGGTCCTGTGGGCCGAGGTTGTCCCGGCTATCGGCATGCTGATGATTCCGAAGACCTGCGCGTACGTCTGGACCGTGCTGATTGGCTACAACGCCATGAAAGCGGAGGGCTAGGTCCATCTTCTAAATGCTTCGCCCGCCCGGCGGCGGAATATAAGGTTTCCTGCTCTACAGTCCTGCTCGCACGGAGAGCACATTGGATCCATCTTCTAAACGCAACGCCCTCCCGGGCGGCGGGCACGAAGTTCCCTGCTCTACAGTCCTGCGCAAGACGAAGGCCACATTAAGTGGCCCTCTTTGCGTGCGGAACTCGCGATGAACTTCGTGCCCGCCGCCCGGGAGGGCGCCCCTTTATTGATGGAAGGCCTAATAAGCTGAGGGTTCGATTCCCTGATATGGACAGGGTGGGACGGTTTTTCGGAAAGCTTTGGTGTGGAGTGACCGAATCTTGCCAAGATTCTGATACATGGCGAAGCTTGGAATAAAATCTGTCTCTTATACACATCTGACGCTGCCGACGATACTCCTTGTG
>CABRIC010000013.1 GCA_902470905.1 uncultured Collinsella sp.
AAGCGGTCGGCGGGGCCATTGTGGCTCTTGACAGCGGATTGGGTCATATGAGCGAAAGCCCGCCAGAGCGAGCAAGGTGCCTTGAAACAAGGCGGCATTGATCTTTTGATCATGCCGCCGAAGTTGAAAGGCAGATTGCCGCCCTGGCGGGCTTGCAGCGTCAACTGGTTACGCGGTTTGGTAAAACCGCGTAACTCTAGTAGTTGGCTTCGTAGCCGTTGCCGTCGCCGGTGGGCTCTTCGTAGTAGTCCGAATCGCTTGAATCGCTTGAGTCATCGGAATCGTCAGAGCTGACCGATGAGGTTGCGGTACCGTTTGCGTAGTCGTCAGACGTGTTGTTGTTCAGGTCGCCGATCGTAGAGCTGGAACCGTCGGAAAGACCCATGGTGTTGGGACCCTTGGGATCCTTGCCGGCATCGACGCGCTCCATCATTTCCTTGAGCTCGTCCTCGTAGACAAAGACGTAGCTCACACCGTCGATCATGGTGCTGTCGTCGGCGTACGAGGGCAGGTTGGCCGAGTAGATACCGTCGACATCCATACCGCGCATGGCGTTGACCGTAGCCACGATATCCTGAACGCTCATATCGGTTACGAGCATATCGGACAGCGAATTAACCAGGCCAAAGATCTTCGTGGCATCGAAGTTATTGAGAATCTGGTTGGCAAGGGCGCCAAGCACCTGACGCTGATGGCGCATGCGCGTGTAATCGCCGTCGGCATAGGTGTAGCGGCAGCGGGCATAGGTAAGGGCGGTGGCACCGTCCATATGCTGCTGGCCAGCGGTAATCTTAATATCCAGGTGCTCGGGGTCGTCAACATCATCGGTTGCGTTAATGTCGATACCGCCAACCGAATCAATCAGCGCCTGCATACCGTCGAAGCTGACCTCGGCATAGTGGGAAATCTGAACACCGCACAGCTCGTTGACCGCCTCGACCATGGCCTCGGCGCCGCCAACGGTGTGGCAGGCGTTGATCTTCATGGTCTCGCCCTTGTACTCGACCTTGGTGTCGCGCGGAACGGAAATGAGCGTCGCCTGCTTTTGCGTGGGGTCGATGCGTGCCAGGATAATCGAGTCGGCACGATACGTATCCTCGCCCGGACGGCCGTCGGTGCCAAGAAGCAGCACGTAGAACGGATCCTTTGCCTCATCGGTGTCAACCAGAACCCGACGCAGATTGTCGGTAATGACATTAGAATCGCCGAGCTTGCCCATAATGGTGGCAAACCACAGGCCGGCAGCGGTAGTGGCACTAAGCAGCACGCCAAGCACGACAATGAGCACGACGTGACGAATCGTGTGGCTACGACGACGTTGGCGAGCGCGCTCGGAATAGCGAGCCACGTTATCGCGACTGTAGATCTTGGCCTGCGCACCAGTTGAGGGTCTTCGGGCGGTGGTATCCGCGAGGGGCTTTTTATTAAACATAGGCAACCTGTATTAGTAGATGACGGGATCGGGGACGGTAGCATGCTCGACATGCGCGCCGAGCGCCTGCAGCTTTTCGACAAACTGCTCGTAGCCGCGCTTGATGTGATGGATGGCCGAAACCTCGGTCGTCCCGTCGGCGATCAAGCCCGCTACGACGAGGGCCGCTCCGCCACGCAGATCGGGCGAGGTAACCTGTGCACCCGAGAAGCCCTTGACGCCATGAATCATGGCATGATGGCTCTCGATACGAATGTCGGCACCCATGCGCACCAGCTCAGAGGCAAACATAAAGCGATTCTCGAAGATGTTTTCGGTAATAACGGAACTGCCATCGGCAAGGGCGGAGAGTACCATAATCTGTGCCTGCATGTCCGTTGGGAAGCCGGGGAACGGAAGCGTCTGGATGTCGACCGGCTTGATACGCTCGGCACGGCTCACATGGACGCCGTCGTCGGTACGCTCGCAATCGATGCCCATAAGCTCCATCTTCTTGAGCACCATGCCCAAGTGAATGGGGCAAAAGCCCGTGACATCGACACCGCGATCGTCGGCCATCAACGCACCGGCGACGATAAAGGTGCCGGCCTCGATGCGGTCGCCCACTACGCGATGGGTAACGGGATGCAGCTCTTCTACGCCCTCGATGGTCACGACAGGTGTACCGGCGCCGACAATCTTAGCGCCCATCTCGTTGAGCATGTTGGCGAGATCGACGATCTCGGGCTCGCGGGCGGCATTGTCGATAACCGTGGTACCCTTCGCGCGCACGGATGCCATAATGAGGTTCTCGGTCGCACCGACACTGGCGAACTCGAGCGTGACGGTGGTACCGCGCAGACCTTGGGGCGCATTAGCGTTGATGTAACCGTGGGCGGTATCGAACTCAACGCCCAGGGCCTCGAGACCAAGAATGTGCATATCGATCTTGCGAGCACCCAGGTTGCAGCCGCCCGGCATGGCGATCTTGGCGCGATGGAAGCGACCCAGCAGGGGTCCCATCACGGCTGTGGAAGCACGCATCTTGGCAACGAGCTCGTAGGGGGCCTCCCAAGAATCGACCTGAGAGGTATCAATCTCGAGCGTGTGCTCGTCGAGAACATCGATCGTAGCGCCCATGCCCTTGAGCACCTTGCCCATCACGTGGACATCGGAAATATCGGGCACGTTCTGCAGCGTCGTCTTGCCCGGCGCCAGAAGCGTTGCCGCCATGAGTTTGAGTGCGGAGTTCTTGGCGCCCGAAACGGGCACGGAGCCTCCGATGGCGTGGCCACCCTCAACGCGGATAATATCCAAGGTCTACCCTTTCAAAAAGCATGCCCGGGATGGCTGGGCCATCCCGGGCATGATGTGTTCGCAAATGGTCGAACGCTAAATCGTTTGACTATTGGGCAAGCTTGAGCTTACACCATGCGATTTCATTATAGAGGTAGGCGCGGCGTGCATCATCCTCCGACAAATTACCCAGCTTCTCTTCAAAACCTTGAATATCAGCTTTAAGCTTGTCGGCATCGACGGTCGCCAAATCGCAAGCGCGCTCGGCGAGAACGGTCACGACATCGTCCGCAACCTGGGCATAGCCGCCGGCCACGGCAAACGTGTGGTCGACAGTGCCCATGGCCTTATCGGAAACGCGAACGTAACCGCGGTCGATCGTGCAGATCTCGCTGGAGTGAGCAGGCAGAACGCCAAACTCGCCATCCGTGGACGGAATCGACACAAACGCAGCGTCGCCCTCATAGGCGCAGCTCACGGGGCACACGATGCGGATACGCATAACCTACTTCTCCCCCATCTTGCGGGCGCGCTCGCGCACGTCCTCAATCGTGGAAGCATAGCGGAAAGCCTGCTCGGGCAGGTCATCGGCCTTGCCATCGACAATCTCGGCGAAAGAGCGGACGGTATCCTCGACGCGGACGTAGACACCGGGGTTGCCGGTGAACTTCTCGGCGACGTGGAAGGACTGCGAGAGGAACTGCTGAATCTTACGGGCACGGTTGACCGTAAGGCGCTGCTCCTCGGACAGCTCGTCCATACCCAGAATTGCGATGATGTCCTGAAGGTCGGAGTACTCCTGCAGGAGCTCCTGGACCTTGACGGCGACACGGTAGTGCTCCTCGCCGACGATCGAGGGATCGAGAGCGTCGGAGGAAGACGCGAGCGGGTCGATAGCCGGGAACAGGCCGAGCGACGAAATGCTACGCGAAAGAACCGTGGTGGCATCGAGGTGCGTAAACGTCGTGGCAGGCGCCGGGTCGGTCAGGTCGTCTGCGGGGACGTAGACAGCCTGGACGGAGGTAATGGAGCCCGTCTTGGTCGAGGTAATGCGCTCCTGGAGGTCGCCCATCTCGGTTGCCAGCGTGGGCTGGTAACCAACGGCGGACGGCATACGGCCCAGCAGTGCGGAAACCTCGGAACCTGCCTGGGAGAAGCGGAAGATGTTGTCGATGAACAGCAGAACGTCCTGGCCGCGATCGCGGAAGTACTCAGCGGTGGTAAGGCCGGCCAGACCGATGCGCAGACGCGCTCCGGGCGGCTCGTTCATCTGACCATAGACCAAGCAGGTCTTGTCGATAACGCCAGACTCGCTCATCTCGAGGAACAGGTCGGTGCCCTCGCGGGTACGCTCGCCGACGCCGGTGAACACCGAGGTGCCGCCGTGCTCCTGGGCGAGGTTGTTGATGAGCTCCTGAATCAGAACGGTCTTGCCGACGCCGGCGCCGCCGAACAGGCCCGTCTTGCCGCCACGGATGTAGGGCTCGAGCAGGTCGACGGCCTTGATGCCGGTCTCGAAGATCTCGGTCTTGGTGGTGAGCTCGTCGAAACGGGGCGCTGCATGGTGGATGGGGTAGAACTCCTCCACCTCGGGCATGGGCTTGCCGTCGACGGGCTTGCCCATGACGTTCCAAATGCGGCCGAGCGTCTTGGGACCAACGGGCATCTTCATGGGCTCACCGGTATCGGTGGCGATGAGGCCGCGCTGCAGGCCGTCGGTCGAGGACATGGCGACCGTGCGGACGACGCCGCCCGGAAGCTGGCTCTCGACCTCGAGGATCGTGCTCAGATGACCGATCGGGGTCTCGGCCTCGACCGTGAGCGCGTTGTAGATCGGGGGCACCGCGCCGTCAAACTTGACGTCGACGACAGGGCCGATGATTCGCACGATGCGACCATCACCGGCAGTCGTCTTCTTGGTGGCTTCCTCGACCGCAAGCTTTACGGTGTTATTAGCCATTACTGTTCCTCCAATGCTGAGGCTCCGCCGACGATCTCGTTAATCTCGGTCGTGATCGAAGCCTGGCGCACGCGACTATACGTGCGGGTAAGGGTCGAGATGATCGCGGTGGCGTTTTCCGTCGCGGAGTGCATGGCCTTGCGGCGTGCACCCTGCTCGGCAGCCGCCGAATCGATCAGGGCCTGGTAGATGACCGTCAGGATATAAGACGGCACAAGCTTGCCGAGAACATGCTCGGGAGAGGGCACGAACTCGAACGTGGACGAGATGCGCTTAGGGGCGTCGGTCTCGTTCTTACGCGGACCGTGGGCCATAGCGATCATCTCGGGGTCGAGCGGCAACAGATGCTCGACGCGAAGCTCCTGATCCACGCGGTTCTTGGCGTGGTGGTAGACAAGCTCGACACGGTCAAGCTCACCGGCACGATACGCATCGCAGATATGAGAGGAGATCATGCGGGCCTGATTGAAATCGGGCTCAGAGGAGTTGCCCTCAAAGTGCATGACGACGTTTTCGCGGTCACGGAAATACGTGGCCGGTTTGCGCCCACACGCGATGATCTCGCACTCGATGCCGTCGTTCGCCCAAGAAGCGGCGAGCTTTTCGGCCGTGCGCTCCACCGTCGTATTGAAACCGCCGGCAAGGCCGCGGTCCGAGGCAATAACGACAATCAGGCCATGCTTGACGCTCTCATGCTTCTGCAGCATGGAATCGGTGCCCGAACAGGAGGCGTCGCCGGCGACCGTCAACATGACGTCGGTCAGCGCCTCCTTATAGGGCTCGGCCTGCTTGGAGCGATCGAGGGCACGACGGATCTTGGCCGTAGAGACCATCTCCATCGTGCGCGTGATCTGCTTGGTCGTGGTAACCGAGGAGATTCGCTTCTTAATGTCGCGAAGGTTGGCCATGGGGCTTAGTTCTCCTCTGATCCAGAAACATCCGAATGGTGCTTGGCCATGAACTGCTGCTTGAAGTCGCCGATGACGCGCAAGAGCTCAGCCTTGGTGTCATCATCGATCTTCTTGGCGCGAACCTTGTCGAGCAGCGAGCCAAAGCCATTGTCCATGTACTCGATGAGCTCGGCACGGAAAGGCAGCACGTCGGCGATCTCCAGGTCATCCAGGAAGCCCTCGTTGCCAGCGAACAGCGTAACGATCTGCTCGCCAACCTCAAACGGCTTGTAACGCGGCTGCTTCAGGAGCTCGGTCATGCGAGCACCGTGGGTCAGCTGCTTCTGAGTAGCCTCGTCGAGGTCGGAGCCGAACTGCGTAAAGCCAGCGAGCTCCTGATAGGAAGCGAGGTCCAGACGGAGGTTGCCGGCGACCTGCTTCATGGCCTTGGTCTGCGCATCGCCACCGACGCGGGACACGGAGATACCCACGTCGACTGCCGGGCGCTGACCCTGGAAGAAGAGCTCGGACTGCAGGTAGATCTGACCATCGGTAATGGAAATGACGTTGGTCGGAATGTAGGCCGAGACGTCGCCGTCCTGGGTCTCGATGATCGGCAGTGCCGTCATGGAGCCGTAACCGTTCTTCTTGGACATCTTGACGGCACGCTCGAGCAGACGAGAGTGCAGGTAGAAGATGTCGCCAGGATAGGCCTCGCGTCCGGGCGGACGATGCAGCGTCAGCGACATCTGACGGTAGGCCACAGCCTGCTTGGACAGGTCATCGTAGATGACGAGCACGTGGCCGCCGGGGTTGGTCTCGCTGGCGGGCTTGCCGTCCTCGCCGTTGTACATAAAGAACTCGCCAATAGCGGCACCGGCCATAGGCGCGATGTACTGCATAGGGGCGGAATCGGCAGCGGTGGCCGAAACGATGATGGTGTAGTCGAGCGCACCGTGCTGAGCGAGGGTCTCGCGGATGTTGGCAACCGTGGAGGCCTTCTGGCCGATGGCGACATAGATGCAGACCATGCCCTTGCCGCGCTGGTTGAGGATAGCGTCGATGGCGATGGCGGTCTTACCGGTCTTACGGTCACCGATGATGAGCTCACGCTGACCGCGGCCAATAGGCACCATGGAGTCGATAGCGAGCAGACCGGTCTGAACCGGCTCGCACACCGGGGTACGATCGATGACGCCGGGAGCCTTGAACTCGATGGGGCGACGGTGCGTAGCGACGATGTCGCCCAGGCCGTCGATGGGCTGGCCGAGCGGATTGACGACGCGGCCGAGCATGGCACGGCTCACGGGGATATCCATAACGCGGCCAGTGGTGCGGCACTCGTCGCCTTCCTTGATGGAGTCGACGGCACCGAACAGAACGGCGCCGACCTCGTCACGGTCAAGGTTCTGGGCAAGGCCGAAGACGGTCTCACCGGTATCGGAGCTCTTGAACTCCAGAAGCTCGCCTGCCATGGCGCTCTTGAGGCCGGAGACGCGCGCGATGCCGTCGCCTACCTCATCGACCGTTGAAACCTCATGCGTATCGACCGTCGCGGAGAGGCTCGTGAGCTGCTCCTGCAGTTTCTTGGCGATATCCTGGGCATTGAGGGTTTCGGACATTAGGCTTCACCTCCGTACGAATTAGCAGAGTTTGCGAGGGTCTCCTGCGCGATGCGCAGCTGCGTCTTGACGGAAATGTCACGACGCTCGCCGCGGGCCTCGAGCACCAGGCCGCCCACGATAGACGGGTCGACCTGCTCGATAAGGAATACCTTGCGGCCGAAGTCCTGCTCGCATTTCTTAGTGATGGTTTGACGCAGCTCGTCGTCGAGCGGGATCGCCGTGGTGACGGTCACGCCCACTACATCCTCGTCTTCCTCGGCAACATACTTAAAGGCAGCTGCCACCTTGGGAAGAAGGTCGAGCTGGTCGCGCTTGGACATGGTGTCGAGCACGGCGATGATCTCGGGGCTGGCAGAAGCCAGGCGCTCGATCATCTCGAGGTCCTCAAACACATGGTCCTCGGCCTTAGCGGCTTCCAGAAGGGAGCGCGCGTAGGTCTCGAGCACCTTGTCCTGATAGCGGCTAGTCGGCATTCAGGCTACCTGCTTCCTGGATGTAGCGCTCGATGAGCTTCTTCTGCTCGGCATCGTCCTCGAGTGCCTCGCCCACGATCTTGGTGGCGACGGCAACGGACAGGTCGGCGATGGAGCTCGCGGCACCGGCGTAAATGGACTTGCGCTCGTCCTCGACGGTCGTATGGGCCTTGGCGATGATCTCCTCGGCCTCCTTGTGAGCAGCCTCGATGATACGGGCGCGCTCGGACTCGGCGTCCTTACGGGCCTCGAGAACGATGTCGGCAGCCTGACGACGGGCGTCGGTGACGATCGAGTCGGACTCAGCGCGCTTGGCGATAGCCTCCTGCTTGGTCTTCTCGGCCTCGTCGAGGCTCTCCTCGATCTTCTTGCCGCGCTCCTCCATGGTTTTCATGATGCCAGGCAGGGCGACCTTGGCCAGCACGATCCAGATGATCAGGAAGGCGATAAGCGCCGGGATGAACTCCGCCATCTTAGGGATGAGGATGTCCGCACCGGCAGCGCCGTCCTCGGCGAACGCGGAAACCGGCATAAGCAGCGCGGCCGCGGACGCGGAGAGTGCGATCGCGCTCTTCTGGGATGAAAGATTCATACTTGACGCTCCGTGCTATTTAACGATCAGCGCGACAACGAAGCCGATCAGAGCCAGAGCCTCGCCGAAGGCGGAGCCCATGATGAAGACGGTGAACACGCGGCCCTGGACCTCAGGCTGACGGGCCATAGCACCCGTAGCACCCAGAGCAGACAGGCCGATAGCAAGACCAGCGCCGATAACACCGAGACCGTAACCGATAACTCCCACGATTCCTCCTTTGTCGTGCGTGTCTTATTTCACGCAGGATAACCTTTTTATAACTGCCGGGCTCCATGGGTACGGGCACCGGCGGTTTAACGAATTGCCTTACCTTTAAGGCGCGAACGGAAGATTACTCCTCCTCCGCGACCTCCTCTGCCTCGGAGACATACACGGCGGTAAGGACCGTGAAGACGTAAGCCTGGATGGCGCCGACCACAAGCTCGATCGCATAGATCAGGATGAGGATGGCAAGCCAGGCCAGCGAAGGCAGGGCGCCGACGGCGTGGGCCGCGGAAACCTGCTGAAGCAGCGGCTGCATGAACATGCTCGCCATGATGGCGAACGAGCCCATGACCACGTGTCCTGCGAACATGTTGCAGAACAGACGGACGGCGAGCGTGATGAGGCGCAGGAAGGTCGAGAAAAGCTCGACGACCCACACGAGCACGTTCATCGGGAAGCTCACGCCCTGCGGGGCGAGGCTCTTGATGTAGCCGATCACGCCGTGAGCCTTGCATCCGTAGTAGATGAAGTACACGAAGGCGAAAATGGCGAGTGCGGCGGTGGAGCCGATTGCGCCGGTGCCGGGCTTCATTCCCGGGATCAGGCCGATCATGTTATTGATCAGGATGAACAGGAAAAGCGAGCACAGGAACGGGAAGTGCTTCTTCCAGTTCTCACCCACGACACCCTTGCCGATATCGCTCTCGACGTACTCGATGATGTACTCGAAACCGTTGACGAAGAAGCCCTTGGGAACCAGGGTCTGCTTCTTCTTGAACACGGCCAGGACGATCAGGAGCACGATCGTGGAGACGATCAGCCAAAACGAGTACTGCGTGATGCCGCAGCTCAGATCGCCCACGACAGGGGTGGAGCTGAACTCGCTGACCAGATGATTAATCTCATCAGGCAGCTTTTCAAAAATTTCCACGACTTACCTTTCGACCTCATGAGGATCTCGCAGCGCCTTGGCGACGCGAACCGCGCAGGCGGCCATAAAGGCCACGAAGCCGATCGCCTCGCCCAGGAGGAACATGCGAAATGCCTCTCCGAACAACACAAACACAACCAAGGTAAAGACAAGCAACGCGATTGCCGAGACCGCGAGACTCACCATACCCTTGAGCATGTCCGCATTCTGCTTATCGTCAAGAACCGGCTTGAGCGTAAAGACAAAGGGAAGGAAGGCAATCGCGCCCGCGATGGCACCTGCAACGATAGCGAGCAGATCGGCTATCTGAAACACTGGCGTCCTCACTTTCCTTTTTAACGCCTTACAGAACAGTTCCCGCCAAACATTGGTGACTATTGTACGAGCCAATCGCTAAAGTACAACCGAAAAAGCATCGGTTAATACGCACCTGTTCGTTTTCTTAAGACCTTCTTTATGCCGCAGGTACGGTAATACGTTTTTCTCGAACCCTGCAGGGCAAAACGTCCGTTAACAGGAGTGCGCGTGGTCGTCTTTTGCTCGCCCGCGCGCACCATTTCTTCGTATTTTCGACGTTAGCCGGTATGGCCCAGAGATTACAGCGTGCCGTAGATGCGGTCGCCGGCGTCGCCCAGGCCGGGAACGATGTAGGCAGCTTCGTTGAGATGGTCGTCGATGGCGCAGGTATAGATATGCACATCGGGGTCCTTCTCAGTCAGCGACTTGAGGCCCTCGGGGGCCGCGACGATGCACAGCATGCGGATGTCCTTGACACCGCGCTCGCGCAGGTAGCTGATGGCCATCTCGGCCGAACCGCCCGTGGCGAGCATGGGGTCGACGACCAGGCAGATGCGCTGGTCGATATCCTTGGGCATCTTGCAGTAATACTCGTGCGGCTCGTGGGTGACCTCATCGCGCTCCATGCCGATGTGGCCCACGCGAGCGGAGGGCACCAGGTCGAGGATGCCGTCGACCATGCCAAGGCCCGCACGCAGGATGGGCACGATGGCGAGTTTCTTGCCGGCGAGCTGCTTAAACGTTGCGGTGGTGATAGGGGTCTCGACTTCGACGTCTTCCATGGGCAGGTCGCGCATGGCCTCGTAGCCGTCAAAAAGTGCAAGCTCGCGCACAAGCTGGCGGAACTGGTTGGTGCCGGTGTTTTTGTCGCGCAGGATCGACAGCTTGTGCTGGACGAGCGGGTGATCGACAAGCGTCACACGGGACGTATCGTAGGTGACGGTCATGGGTTGATTGCCCCTTTCGTTGCGGCCGCAAAACGGCCTTGCTGACAAGGCACACAGCAATGTTGCCGCCGCACGCCATGCATAAGTTTAGCGGTTTGTTGTATCGAGCAGCCCATCGCAGCCCTACTGTGCGGTACTGAGCGAGCGCTTGACTGCATCACGCCAGCCCGCAAGGTTTTGCTCGCGACGCTCGGCGGACATATAGGGAAGGAAGGTCCTAACGATCTGGGCATTTTGCTCCAGCTCTTCAAGGTCTTCCCAATAGCCGACGGCAAGACCCGCCAAGTACGCGGCACCGATTGCCGTGGTCTCCACCGTCTCGCATTGCAGCACGGGGATATCCAGCAGGTCAGCCTGGAATTGCATGATGAACTCGTTGCGCGAGGCACCGCCATCGACAGACAGGCGCTCAATCGAAAGCCCCACGTCCTGCTCCATGGCGCGCAGCACGTCGTAGCTCTGATATGCCATGGATTCGCAGGCGGCACGTACGATGGTCGCACGGCTCGAGGCGCCGGTCAGACCGCACACGATACCGCGGGCATGCGGGTCCCACCAGGGAGCACCCAAACCCGCAAAGGCGGGAACGAAGTAGCAGCCCTCGTTGTCGCTAATCGAAGCGGCGAGTTGTGCCGACTCGCTCACGCTCGAGATGATGCCCATGTTGTTGCGCAGCCAGTTCATGGTTGAGCCGGCGGCAAAGATAGAACCCTCGAGCGCATAGCTGATCTTGCCGTCCGCGGCGATACCGATCGTGGAGACCAGACCGTTCTTGGATTCGACGACCTCGTCGCCGGTGTTCATGAGCATAAAGCAACCCGTGCCATAGGTGTTTTTGGTCTGGCCGGGATGGAAGCAGCAGTGGCCGAACAGCGACGCCTGCTGATCGCCCGCCACGCCCATGATGGGCGGCATGTTGGTCATGATGTCGCTCGCGACGCGGCCGTAGTCGCCCGAGCTCCAACGAACCTCGGGCATCATGGAACGTGGAACGTCAAAGAGCGCCAGCAGGTCGTCGTCCCAATCGAGCGTATGGATATTAAAGAGCGCCGTGCGGCTGGCATTGGTGTAGTCGGTGGCAAAGACCTGACTGCCGGTGAGGTTGTAGATGAGCCAGGTGTCGATGGTGCCGAACATGAGGTCGCCCGCCGCCGCGCTCTCACGCGCACCGTCGACGTTGTCGAGGATCCACTGCACCTTGGAAGCCGAGAAATACGGATCGAGCGTGAGTCCCGTGCGGGAGCGCACCAGCTCTTCTGCGCCCCGCTCGACCAGCTCGTCGATCAGAGGTGCGGTGCGACGGCATTGCCACACGATGGCGTTATAGATGGGTTGGCCGCTTATGCGGTCCCACACCACCGTGGTCTCGCGCTGGTTGGAGATACCGATGGCGGCGATGCGGTCAGAATGGATGCCGCTCTTAAACTGGACCTCCATCATCACGCCGATCTGGCTGGCAAGCACCTCCATGGGGTCTTGCTCTATCCAACCGGGACGCGGGAAGCTGGTTTTGACGCTACGACGTGCCTGCGCGACGATGCAGCCGTACTCGTCGACGATGGTCGCAAGTACCGAGGTGGTGCCGCAGTCGAGCGCCATGATGTAGGAACCACCAAAGTTAAACGAGGCATCTTCCATGCCCAGGCTGCCCAGATTCAACGACATCGCTTACACCTTTCTATTGCATCGGGTCGGACAGGACCCGTTCGATCTCTGATGCGGGAAGTGCGCCTTGGCGCAGGATCTGGAGCCCGCCGTGCTGGAACGACACGATGGTCGAGGCGTCGCGACACGGGGTCTCGCCGGCGTCGACGGCAACATCGACCCCCTCCAGGATGCGCTCCTCCACCGTGACAAAACTTGCCGGCGCGGGCGCGCCATGCGTGTTGGCGCTGGTGCAGGCAAGAGGGCTGCCGCAGGCGCGGATGAGCGCTTGCACCACGGGCGAGGCCGAAGCGCGAAGTGCCACGGTGTCGTCGGCGGCGCGCATAAAGGTCGGCACGCAGGGAGCCGCCTTGACCACGATAGTCAGGGCTCCCGGCCAGCATCGTCGCGCGAGTACGCGAGCCTCTTCGGGGATATCCACACCATAGCGGTCGAGTGCCTCGGCATCATCGACCAGCCAGGCAACCGTTTGCGTGAGCTCGCGCTGCTTGAGGGTAAAGATGCGACGATATCCGGTACCGAGGGCGGGGGCCGCGGCGCCGTTGACGGTGGCCTGCGGATCGCGCGGCCACGGCAGAGGTTCACTTGTATCTTGTGGAACGGCATCCGAGAAGGCGTTGACCGCCACGGCGACACCGTAGACCGTCTCGGTTGGAATAAGCGCCAGGCCACCGCGACCGAGTAGCTCGGCCGTGCGCTCGACTGCAAGCCGATGCGGCTCGCGCGCTCCCTCGTATACCCGATAGACCGTCTGCATGTGTATGCCAGCCCCTTACGCTCTGGTGCAAGTTTGTTTACTGTGGGGCATTCTCGCACGAAACGTTCAACCTATTTGCCCAGAGCGCATGTTGGTTTGGTGAGCGGCTCTAGTAGTCGGTGAAAGTGAGGGGGTTATTGGACAGCTACGAACTTCTTTGGTCTTCCGGCGTGACGTTCTTGGGCGGCGTAACGTTCGATGCTGTCTATCGTTATCATCCGACGACCGTCGACGAGTTCAACATCGAGCTTTCCGGCTTTGACCAGCGCTGTGATCCGCGGAGCGGAGACTTTGAGGTCCAGTGCTGCGTCTTTAAATGTGCGGCACGCCGCTTCCCGAGCGCCCTCGTGGTCGATTTCGACTGAAAGGGCCACGACCTCGGCCGAGCGTTCGTACCCTGCCGGAGTCAAACCGTTGTTGAGATCGTCGGCCAAAAACGCCATCAGCGCCTCGGTGGCATGGGCAATCGCTTCTTCGCGCGTATCGCCATCGGCAAAGGCGCCGGGAATCTGCGGGAAGCTGGCGCAGTAACCGTCGTCTTCTTTTATGAGAACGCAGTCATAGGTAAATCGCTGCCTCATTTTGCCTCCAACTACCATCCAGCTTGGCGACGAATACTTGCCCACGTGCCCTTCTTTGGTCGATCACCACCAGAGCCGTTCACGGTGACAGCACGGTCACCAGAAACATACTTAGCATGACTACCGACTTGCGCGACCTTCACGAATCCATCGTGCTTGAGTAGGGCAATGATTTCCCGAAAGGTAGGAGGTTGCATGGGCCGACCTCTTTCAGCCGTCCTAATTATAAACTACTTTATAATTTTTGCTAACCAGTTAATAAATATTACTGGCGCTGTTTGGGCTCGGTGACGATGGCTCGGACGATGCGGGGGCGATCGGTGAGGTCGTGGACGATGCGCACGTCCGACAGACCCGCTTGACGACAGAGCTCGGCCGCAGCGTCGAGCGCGCCCTCGTAGAGCTCGCAGGCAAACAGGCCGCCGGCGCGCAGCATGTAGGGCGCCGCGTTGAGCAGACGGCGGAAGATATCGAGGCCGTCGGCGCCGCCCTCGAGCGCCAGGTCGGGCTCAAAGTCCTTGACCTCGCGCGGCAGTGAGCGCATGACATCGGTGGGGATGTAGGGCGGGTTGGAGACGAGTACGTCAAAGGTGCCCCACTCTTCGCGGGGAATGGAGCTCACCAGGTTCGTGAGGCTGAAGGCGACCTCGTCGGACGTGAGGCCAAGCGCATCGCGGTTTTTGGTAGCAAGGTCGATGGCGCGCGGCTCGATATCGGTAGCAGTGCAGGTGACGTGGCCGCGACGCTCCCAGGCAAGCGAGAGCGAGATGCAGCCCGTGCCGCAGCCGACCTCGAGAACGCGGGCAGTGCGGGGCTCGGCTGGGGCAGGTACGTTGGCCTCGGCGGCATCTTGCACGAGAGTCGTCTGTTGGTCGTTGCCCTCAATGGCGATGCCGTATTCGTCGAGCTCGGGCTCGGGGGTTTCCATGGCCTCTACTTCTGCCGCCTGCGCGGCGGCTTCCTCGGCCTCGCGATCGGCAAGCTCCTCGGCATAGGCGCGGCTACCGAGCACGTCGCTACCCAGCGCAGCCTCATCGGCGGCCGTCAGGTTGGCGGCACGGCGCTCGGCGGTCGCGCGTTCGTCGGCCAGCGCCGCCTCGGCTTTGCGAGCCTGCTCGACCTCATCGTTCCAAGGCAGCTCCACGCGCTGGCGGGCGGCGGCCTCGGGGCTCAGCACCTCGGCATCCAGGTAGTTGAGGACTTCTTCGACGAGCATCTCGGTCTCGGGGCGCGGGATGAGCACGCCGGGGGCGCACGCAACATCGACCATGCGAAACTGCGTGCTACCGGTGATGTACTGCAGCGGCTCGCCCTTCGCGCGACGGACGACCGCCGCGTGCATGGTCTCGAGCTGCGCCGCGTCGAGCGTCTCGTCCATGCGCATATACAAGTCGATACGCGCCAGGCCCGTTGCCGCGCACAGCAGCCACTCGGCAGAAAGACGGGGGTGTTCCTCGCCGCGCTCGGCCAGGTACTCCTTGGTCCACTCGAGACAACGCTTGATGGTCCAGATCTCGTTTGCCATGGGGTCCTCCCCTCTTAAGCGCCGGGCGGCGCACGAATGTCGGAGCAGATTGTACGCGAGGCCAGCGCTTGGCAAGGGACGATTGAAGGCGATTATCGAGAATCAGCCCAGAATTTTGCACCGGGCTCGCTCAAAGTGTTCATTCGCCGACGTCTAAATCTGCATTCGTCAAGCTTTTGGCAAGGTTGACCCAAAACTGACCAATATCTAACCAAGAACTTGCCACATCGCTTGACGCACGACCCATCAAAAATCGCCCCGCGACTTCTTGGACGATTTTTTGAGCATTATTTTGGTAATCGACCGACGCTTTAAGCAGGTAAATGGCCCATAGGCTACCAAGTCAGCCCAAATAAACCAACATAGCAATTTCCCAAAATGATCCGTAGGGGACGGAGGAAAACGGATCACTGGCACCGCATCGATGCAGAATGATCCGTTTTCCTCCGTCCCCAAGGGATCATTTCAACGCCGCAGGTTGAGCATAAGTCAGCGAAAACGCCCCTAAGCGAGCAAGGTGACGTGAAAGAGGAGGGAAGCGTACTTTGGTACGCGACCGACGATTGAACGTCAGATTGCCGCTTAGGGGCGTTTGCAGCGTCGAGCCGTTACGGCGTTTGGTAAAACGCCGTAACTTAAACCGCTTGTGCCAGCTTCTCGGCTCGCTCGGCGGCGGCGAGCGCCTCGATCACGGTGCCGAGCTGATCGCCCAGAAGGACGCCGTTGTAGGTGGAGTTGAAGCCGATACGATGATCGGTCACGCGGTCCTGGGGCTGGTTGTAGGTACGGATCTTCTCGGAACGGTTGCCGTGACCGATCTGGCTCTGGCGCTCGGCGCCGAGCTCGGCCTGCTGTTTCTCGAGTTCCATCTCGTACAGACGGGCACGCAGCATCTGCATGCAGACCTCGCGGTTCTGGATCTGGGAGCGCTGCTCCTGCGACTGCACCACGGTATTGGTGGGCAGGTGGGTGATGCGCACGGCGGAGTAGGTGGTGTTAACGCACTGACCGCCAGGGCCGGAGGCACAGTAGGTATCGATGCGCAGGTCGGATTGGTTGATCTGAACGTCGATCTCCTCGGCCTCGGGAAGCACGGCGACGGTTGCCGTGGAGGTCTGGATGCGACCCTGGGACTCGGTCTTGGGGACGCGCTGGACACGATGCACGCCGGACTCGTACTTCATGACGGAGTAGACGCGGTCGCCCTCGACCTTGAACTCAATGGACTTAAAGCCGCCGGCCTCGCTGGGGCTGGAATCGAGCACGGTGGTCTTCCAGCCGCGCGACTCGCAGAAGCGCTGGTACATCTTGTACAGATCGCCGGCAAAGATGGCCGCCTCGTCGCCACCGGCGGCGGAGCGAATCTCGACGATGGTGTTCTTGTCGTCGTTGGGGTCGCTCGGGATGAGCATGTACTTAATGTCTTCCTCGAGCTGGGGAAGCTTGGCCTCGTTCTCGGAGATGTCCATCTGGAGCATCTCCTTCTCATCGGCATCGGTGGTATCGTGCAGCATTTCCTTGGCAGCCTCGATGTCATCGAGCGCGCCGATGTACTCGCGCGAGGCGGCAATGAGGTCGGACTGGTGCGCGTACTCCTTGTTGAGACGCGTAAACTCCTTGATATCGGAGGCGACGGCCGGGTCGGAAAGCTTCTTCTCGAGCTCCTCGTAGGCCTTGATGATCTTTTCGAGCTTGTCGCGCATGGCGGGACTCCTTTATATGCGTGAAGGTGAAAATCGGCAGAATTGATGGGGCGCACGGCGCCGCTGCGGGGGTAAGCCCGGCTAGAACATGTCGATCTTCAGATACATGCGCATCCCTTCGCGTATGGGGTACATAGTTGCGGTCTAACCCATACATGATAGCGTGCGCAGGCAAACCTGCATATAACCCGCACGGAATGAGTGGACGTAGCCGTTGGGGACGTTCCTTAACGACTAGTCGTTTAAGAACGTCCCCAACGGCTAGCAAAGGGACTGTCGCTTTGTCACATCCTAGAGCGTCTGAAGCAGAGCGATGAGGAAGCGGATGCCCTGGAGGTAGGCGCGGCGGGTGATGCGCTCGTTGGTGCCGTGGACGCCGCGATCACACTCGTCGTCATCAACCACAAAGGCCGAGAAGCGAATGCACTCAGGGCAAATGTGCTGGTAGTTGGCAGCGTCGGTCGCACCGATCACGGTCGAGGGCACAATTGCCACCGGCTCGAATGATCCGTTTTCCTCCGTCCCCTTTGAATCACGGAAATAGCGGGCGGCGATGGAGCGAACCGCCTCGAGGCCGGGACCACCGATGCGCGGGGACGGCGAGGGTTCGGAGCTGCCGGGGCCCAGCTCCACTTCGACACGACCGGCAAGGTCCGCCCCGGCAACCGCCTCACGGCAGCGCGCCACAACGTCGGCCACGCTCGTGCCCTCGAGCATGCGGAAGTTGATGTTGGCCCACATATCCTGCGGCATTACGTTGGCGCCGGTGCTGCCACCCTCGATCTGCGTGGGTGCGCAGGTGGTCGTCACCAGCGGATAGAGCTTCTTGCTGGCGAGGCAATCGCGGACAATGGCGCCCCCGTTGGCGGCAATTTCATCCGCCGTGTAGAGCCCCAGCTCGACGAGCTGGGCGGCAAGCAAGTCGGTCACGCGCGTCGGCCACTCGATATCGCAGATTGTGGCGATAGCGCGGCTCAGCACCTCGAGCGATGTGCCGCCGTAGGGGTTAGATGAATGGCCACCCTCGCTCTTCGTCTTGAGCACGATATCGGCATAGCCCTTCTCGGCAAGGTCGGCATGCATGAGCCAACCCTCGCCCGCGCTGTACTCGGCAGTCGGAACGATGCGGTAGTCGCCCTCGTCGACCAGGTACTCAAGCTCAATGCCGCGCTCCTCGAGCGCGCGGCCGATGGCGCCTGCACCGTACTGCGTTGTCTCCTCGTCCTGGCCAAAGGCCAGGAGCAGCGTGCGCTCGTGCTGCCAGCCGTGCGCCAGCGCATACTCGACAGCCTCGAGAATGCCTGCGACCTGGTCCTTCATGTCGATCGCGCCGCGGCCCCAGATGTAGGTGTCGTCCACGTGCCCGCTAAAGGGGGCGTGCGTCCAGTCGGCCTCGGTACCCGGCACCACGGGAACCACATCCATGTGGCCCATGAGCATAACGGGCTTAAGAGCCGGATCGCTGCCGCCAAGCGTCACCAACAGCGAGTGGTCGATCAGCTCGACCTCGCCCGCCGCAAACACGCGCGGCCAGGCCTGCTGCATATAGGCGCACAGGTCGTCGAAGGGCTGCCAGTCCACCGCCCCGGCATCCATGCTCGAGATGGTCGGAAACGACAGCACGCGGCCCAAGCGCTCGCACGCGCCCGCCTCGTCTATATCGGCAAAATCGTCCTCATGCGTAAAGAAGCGCCAAACCTCGGCCATGACATCCTTTCGATTGTGACGACAAAGGCCGCCCCACGGGAGCGGCCCTGCAACGCAAGCGTTTGCGGTCGGTTATTTGTCCTCGAGATAGCGAGAGAGGAACTCGCGAGTGCGCTGGTGTTTGGGGTTGCCGAAGAGCTCGGCCGGCGCGGCGTCCTCGAGCACCACGCCCTTGTCCATAAAGACCACGCGGTCGGACACGGTTCGGGCAAAGGCCATCTCGTGCGTGACGACGACCATGGTCATGCCGTCGGCCGCAAGCTTGCGCATGACCTCGAGCACCTCGCCCACGATCTCGGGGTCGAGCGCGGAGGTCGGCTCGTCGAACAGCATGATCTGCGGATTCATGCACAGGGCGCGCGCGATGGCCACGCGCTGCTTTTGGCCACCGGACAGGCGACCCACAGCGGCGTGCGCGAACTTTTCGAGCCCCACACTCGTCAGATGCTTCATCGCGACCTTCTCGGCCTCGGCCTTGCTCATCTTTTTGAGCGTGACGGGCGCAAGCGTGCAGTTGTCGAGCACGTCCATGTTGTTGAACAGGTTAAAGCCCTGGAACACCATGCCGATGTCCTCGCGGAGTTTATTGATATTGCAGCGCTCGGCCGTAAGGTCCTGGCCGTGAAACCAGATGTGGCCCGCGTCCGGGGTCTCGAGCAGGTTGAGGCAGCGCAGGAAGGTCGACTTGCCCGAGCCCGAGGCGCCGATAACGGTAACGACCTCGCCGGGGTTAACGGACAGGTCGATGCCCTTGAGCACCTCGAGCGAGCCGAAGCTCTTGCGCAGGCCCTCGACGCGGATGAGCGGCTCATTGGTCTGTGCGGCGGCCGCGGTGCCGGTAGTGGCGGTATCTGCCATGATGATTCTCCTCGTCTTGAGCCTAGTTGGAGCTGGGCAGCGTTGCCGGGGCCTCGGCGCCGAGCTTTTTGCCAAAGGCCTCGAGCAGGCGGCTCGCCACGAGCGTCAGGATCAGGTAAACCACGAGCGCCACGCAGTAGACCTCCATCTGGCGGTAGTACACGCCGGCGACGGTGGTGGTGGCGTACATGAGGTCGAACACGCCGATGACCGAAAGCACCGACGAGTCCTTGATGTTGATGATGAGCTCGTTGGTGAGTGCGGGGATCGCGTTTTTAATACCCTGGGGGAACACGACCTTGCGCATGGCCTGCCACTGCGACAGACCCAGCGAGCGCGCCGCCTCGGCCTGGCCGGGGTCGATGGACTCGATACCGCCACGCAGGACCTCCATCATGTAGGCGGTGGAGTTGAGCGAGATGGTGACGAGACCGGCGGTGAAGGTACTCCAAATCTGGTTGGCTTGGGCGGTCTCGAAGCCCATGCCGCGCAAAACGGTGAAGCCCGCGTAATAGATGAGCAGGCCCTGGACCATCATAGGCGTGCCGCGCACGATGGTGGAGTAGACGGTCGCAAAGCCGCGGCCGATGCTCTTAAAGAAGCGCACCAGGTCGTTATCCACGCGGTCGAACGTCTGAATACGCAGGAACACAAAGAGCAGCGCCAGGAAGAATGCGATGACAGTGCCGAAGGTGGCAAGCGCGATGGTGATCTCGATACCGCGAATGAAAAAGTCGCCGCTCTTGTAGGTCATGTAGACCAGGCTCGACAAAAAGTCGCTGGGGTTGGAATCCGAGACAATGCTCACCTGCACCAGATCGATAAACGACATGACGCAGCGGTCCACGAAAAAGATCGCCGCGATGGCGACCACGACGTAGCTGCCCAGGCGCGCGCAGCGACGGAAGCGCTCGGATGCGAACGGCGACTTTTCGCGATAGTCGTTCCAGTGCATGAGTTTGGTGACGAGCGCCGCCGCCGACACGACGAGCCAGGCCCAAAGAATCGCCCAAAGGCAATCCTGGAAGATACCGGTGGGGGCCAAGAAGCTCAGCGGCGTGGGATTGCGCTGGCTAAACGCCAGGCCGAGCGCCGCGATGACGCTCGTGCCCAGGTACACATAACGGTGATCGGCCTTGATAAAGGAGGCCAGACGATTGATGGTTTTCATGCTGCCTCCCTATGCCGGCTGACGGTCGAGGCACGCGTCCCACATTTGGTCGCGTTCCTCTTGGCTAATGCCCTTGAGTGTCTTGTCGATGAGCTTAAGCAGCTTATCCGAGCCCTTGCGGCAGCCGACGTTTGCCGTGACCTCCTGCTTAAAGCCCTCGCCCTCGGCAAATTGAATCGGCACGATACCCGGGTTTTGGGCCATATAGCCCTTCTCGTTCTCGGTGTTGTAGGTCACGGCGTCGCACGTGCCCTGCAGCAGATTCGAGAACACCGTGGGGACGGAGTCGACCGGGTTCTTGTGCACAACGCCCGGGATCTCGTCGATGACGGTGTCGAGCATGGTGTCCTTTTGGCCGAGTACCGTGGCACCGCTAAAGTCGCTGAGCTTGGTCGCGTTTTGGTAGGGCGAGCCCTCTTTTACGAACAGGCCAAAGTAGCCAATGAAGTACGGATCGGAAAAGCCGACGGACTCCTCGCGCTCGGGCGTGGTGCTCATGCCGGCAATAATGAGGTCGATCTGGCCGTTGTTGAGCGAATCGATGAGGCCCGAGAAGCTCTGCTTGACGGCAACGGGCTCGCCGCCAAGGGCCTTGCAGACGATCTTTGCGATCTGAACATCGTAGCCATCGGCATAGGCGCCCTGCACGTTATCGATGGGGATGGTGAACTCGCTGGCCTCGGAGACCTGCCAGTTGTACGGGGCGTAAGCCGCCTCCATGCCAATGCGGATCTTGTCCTTGCCGATCACGGAATCGGACAGGTCGTCGCGACCGCCGCCCGTCGTGGGCTGAACCACCTTGAGCGTGGACGGGCGCTGGCAGCCGGCAAGTGCGCCGGCGACGACAGAAGCGCTCGCAGCGAGAGCGCTACCCAAAAAGATGCGACGGCTGCATATCGGCTGCGGATGCGCGTCGCGTTGATGGGGAGAATGCATAATCTGCCTTCCCTGTTGAATCGTATGCTGACGACTTAACAGGATACGCCAGCGACCAGCAGCGCAGCATAAGCTCGAAAAATTAATAGACACACGGTAGTCATTGGGAACGTCGATGTTTTGACAATGCCAGCGAGCGCCACCCAGAGCGAACAAGTTGGCATGAAAAAGGCACGGCATAGACCTTCTGGTCATGCCGTGCCTTTTGAATGACAAATTGTCGCTCTGGGTGGTGCGCAGCGTCGACCGGTCCGCCGTTCGTCAGAACGGCGGAACCTCTAGAGCAAGGTGACGCTAAAGCTGCGGACGTCCGTCTCGCCCGGCGCCAGCGTAATGGTGTTGACCTTGTGCTCAAAGACGTCGTCCTCGGTGTCCATGGTGGTGTGACCGGTCCAGGGCTCGAGCGCCACAAACGGGGCGTCGTTGGCGGCAGACCACACGCCGATGTACTTAAAGCCCTCAAAGTCGATCTTGACGCCATGGCCCGACTTGCGGCCGCGCAGCGTGAGCGTGGAGCCCGGAGTATCGGTGAACATGATGGCGTCGTTATCGAAGCTACGGTGCGTGATGGGCAGCACGTCAGAGTTATCGGGAGCCTTGTAGCTACCCTCGAACGTCATGAGGCCATCGGGCGTGATGATGGGGGCCTCGTTGGTCCAAGCCTCGGTAAATGCCAGCTCGTAATCCTCGAACGCCTCGTCCTCGGCACCGGGAGCAGGTACGTTAAATGCGGGGTGGCCGCCCACCGAGAACGGCAGGTCCACGTCGCCGGTATTGGTGACGGCAAAGGTCTGCGTGAGGGTGGCGTCGCCGGTCAGGGCATAGGTCATGTTGAGCTTAAAGTGGAACGGAAAGGCCTTGAGCGACTCGGGCGTGTCGGTGATCTCGTACGTTACCGAGGAGCCGTCCTCCGAAACCTCGACCAGCTTGTGCTCGACGATGCGCGCGAGGCCGTGGCGCGGCATCTCGCAGGTGCCAGCCGCAGACGTCGCCGTGTTGTTGCGCAGTGAGCCCACGATGGGGAACAGGATGGGCGCATGCTTGCCCCAAAAGGCGGGGTCACCCTGCCACAGATACTCGTTGCCGTTGAGGGCAAGGCTCGTGAGCTGGGCGCCCATGGAATCGATGGCCGCGGTGAGGCCGCCGCGCTTGATGGTAGTGACGGTAGACATGCTACTTCCTCCAAAAGTAAACAATAGTGTCGAGGGCTATTGTCCCACTCTTGGCGGCGGGACGGCAGGCGATTATTGAGTAGCCATAGCGGAATGAGCGGCGGGCGCCTACTGGGTATCCACGTAAAGGTCGAACCCGCCCTGCGGTGTAGTGTCGACCGTGTCGAGCGCCTGTGAGTTAAAGCTCACGGGGACCATGCGCTTTGAGGCACGGAAGCGCGTACCGTCGGTGGCGACGGGCGGTTCATCGACGGTGAGCTCGTAGTCGCCGGGCTTAAGCTCGATGCCGTCACCAGCGGAATTGACGTATTGATACTCGTCAATCGTCTGCCCTTTGAGCGTGCGCCCCACGATGTGGATGAGCATTTGGCTGTCGCCGCGCGCGGTGTCCCACGTCGCGCCGTCCTTGACCTCGACCGACACATGTACCGAGCGCGTGCGGCCGAGCGATTGCTCGATAGACATCTCGACCTTGGCGGCGTCTTTTCGCTGTTGTTCAACATGGCTCCAGACGTTTCCAATTACCGAGCATGCGATAACGCCGGCCATGAAGGCGATAAGGATGGGGCCAAGCAGAGAGCGACGTCCTGCATCTTCCTCGCGAGACAGATTGGGGCGACGTGTGGGCGCGGGCGCCTGGGCACCCTGCGAGGGCACGTCGAGAATACTGAAGGATGCCGTGCTGTCGGGATCGATGGTGTGACGCGGCTGCGGGGTCTTTGCCGGCGAGATCGACATGTCGGCTGGCTCGCCGAGCGTGGCCGTAGCGTCGGCCTTGGCCTCGTCTGCCTCGGCCTGGGCCCAGGCCTGTTCAAAGGTTAGGGGCTCGGCGGAGTCGGAGGCAGCGTCCGAGTCGGCGGCGACGTCGTTGCCGGCCTCGTCCTCGTCGCTCGACACGTCACGCGGCGTGGACTCGTCCCACCCCTCGTCCGGAGCCTCACCCTCGCTATACCACCATTCAAAGTTATCGATATCCATACGGGGCGCCCCTTAGGCCTCGCAAATAAACACTCGCTAGTCTTATACCCCCAGACGGCACGGCGGCTCGCCGGCACAGATAGGAAAACCATCACAACATTCGACGCTTTTCCTCGTTTTTGAGATTTTCATCGAATGTTGTGACGGTTTGGGCGGCAGCCACGCCGCGAATGTGACAAAGAGACTGTCCCTTTGTCACATTCTGTTAGAGTTGCAGGGATTGAATCCCGCTTATTCATGCGACATTGGAGTGACAACCTTGACCGCCGCAACCACGCCAAAAAGTAAGTCAACCGCCGCCGCGCTCTCCCCCGCGCGCACCAAGCTCTGCCTGGCGTTGCTCGTGTTGTTAGGCTTTTCGCTCGGCTGCTCCGAGTTCGTGGTCATCGGCATCGAAAGTGACTTGGCGACGGAACTCGGCGTATCGCTTGCCACCGCAGGCCAACTTATTAGCGTGTTCGCACTGATCTACGCTATCTCGACGCCGGTGCTCGCGCTCAGCACGGGGCGTTTTCGCCGCTACCAGCTGCTCGTGTGCTACAGCATCGTCTTTGTGCTCGGCAACCTGGTCATGGCGTTGGCGCCCAACTTCCAGGTGCTGTTCATCTCGCGCATCATCCTGGGCTCCGTCTCGGGCGCACTGCTCGCCGTGAGCGTGACGTACATCCCTGAGCTGCTATCCCCGCAGCAAACCTCACTTGCCATCTCGGTCGTGTACGGCGCGTTTTCCGTGGCGATGGTCTTTGTAACCTCGATTGGCAAGTTTGTGGCCGACACACTCGATTGGCACGTGGCCATGTACGGCACGCTGACCTTTGCCGTTTTGATCTGTAGCGCGCTCGTGGCGTTTATGCCTCGCGCCGGGCAGACCGATGAGCCCGCCACCTTCCGCGAGCAGGCGGGGCTACTACGCGAGCCGAGTATCATCACCGGCATGCTCATCTTCTTGTTTGGCGTGGGCTCGGTCTACGTATTCTACGGCTACGTGACGCCTTATCTGGAGCAGGTGCTGGGCATGGATACCGTTCAGGCGAGCACCACACTTATGGCCTATGGCGTGTTCTGCCTGATCTCGAACATCCTGGGCGGATGGATCGATGCGCGTTTTGGCATGAAGGCGCTGCTGGTTACGTTTGTGCTGCAGGCGGCGGCACTGCTCGGGCTGTTTGCCGTGGGCGCCGCCATGCCGCTCGCGCTGGTCTTTGTCTTTAGCCTGGCGATGCTCATGTACCTGTTCTCGGTCTCATGCATCACGCACTTTATGGACGTGGCACGCAGCCGCCATCCCAAGTCGATGGTACTCGCAAGTTCGGTTGAGCCCATGGCGTTTAACGTCGGCATTTCGTTTGGCACCGCAGTGGGCGGCGCCGTGGTAAGCAGCGTTGGCATTGCATATGTAGGCGCAGTGGGTGCCGCGTTCTCGCTTGTGGCCTGGGTGCTTACGCTGGTGACGATCAAGCTGGCGCGCTGGGAGCGCCGTCGTCAATCAGCACGGCCCCAGATGCAGGCATAGGGGCGAATATAGCCCAAGGTGGCGAGCAACCGGTGAAAACCGTCCCATACGAGTAGTGTTTATCCGCCTGCAAGCTCCGGCAGTGCAATTTCGTGTATTTCAGATACATGCTTTTCTACTATTTCGTGTATTTCAAGTACACGAAATGCGCGTGGGGTAACTCAAAGGCGGCGCCAGTTCATTGTCTGCCGCCGCCTTTTATACCGGATTTATAGATATGTGGGGCGTTTACTCCATACCCAGCAGCTCGCGCATCTGAGTTGCGTAGTTAGATGCCATGTTGCCGTAGACAATCTGCACGCCGCCGTTAACATGCACATGAGCCAGACCCCCGAATCCGCCCGATTTGGGGGTCTTTCTCGTCAAAATGTACGCTAAATCCATGAGGGTATATAATGGGACGTTCTGCTCGAATGCACAAAGGAAGGGGTGACGATGCCTGTTCACGAGAAGCGCGTCTTGTCGCTTGACGGCCTGCGAGGGCTTGGGGCGCTGATGGTGTTCCTGTACCACGTCGACATCATGGTCAAGCCGTTTGGCGCGGGGGGTCCGAGCCTCCTCCCTGGCACCGCGTCGGTTATGGTGTTCTTCATCCTGTCTGGCATAGTGCTGTCTCTTGTTCCCTTTAAGCACATGGGAAACGGCGGGTACGACTGGCTTGGCTATTACCCAAGAAGGGTCGTCCGCCTTTGCGTGCCGCTGTTTGCGGCGATTGCGCTGGCCCTTCCTGCGGGCTACGTGGCCTGGCGCCTGGGGTCCACGTCGCGCTCCGCGCTTGCCGTCGCCTACAACGCGGGCCTTCCCACTGCGGTTCATGACATCCTCATGCAGTTCGACGTGCTGTTCAACGTGTCCGATGGCCTCAACAACCTCTTTGGCGCGCAGCTCGTCCGCGTTGACTCTCCCGTCTGGTCCATGAGCTGGGAGCTCTGGTTTAGCTTGACGCTCCCGCTGGCCATCTGGTGCATATCAAGGATTCGCCGGACGGGTCTGGCGGTTGTTGCGACCTTTATTGCGGTGCTTGTCTCGCACTGGACGGGCTACTTTCCGCTGCGCTTTTGCCTGATGTTCTGGCTTGGCGTCATGGTGGCCCGGCAATTCGACAAAATCAAGACCGTCAAGCTTTCAATGCTGGCCGAGCTGGCGCTGCTTGTGGCCTCCGTTGGTGTTATCGAGCTCTCGCTCGTGTGGCATCCCGGCGGGGTCCTCGAGGCGTTGAAGTCCACCGCCATGAACGCGGCCTGCCTGGTGGTGGTTGTCGTCGCGATCGCCGACGGGTTCACGCGCCGTGCGCTCTCTGCGGCCCCCATGGTCTTTTTGGGAAAGGTGTCGTACAGCCTCTACCTTACCCACGCCATTGTCATCGGTGCGCTCGCTGCCCTGCTGCCCAGGCTCGGGATTGTCGACCCGCTCGCGATTGCCGCGGTCTCGCTGCCCGCAAGCATGCTCGTCTCCGTTGCGTTCTGGCGCATAATCGAGATTCCCAGCATGAACCTGTCGCGCTCGCTGGCATCGTCAGGGCCTAGGGACGCCGTTCGATAATGCGTCGTACTTGGCTTCGTTTGGAGAGAGCTGGTCATGAATAGTCCAAAGCCCGTCCACCGCGTTCTCTTTGTCTGCCACGGCAATATCTGTCGCTCGACGATGGCCGAGTCGGTGTTTACCGAGCTGGTGCGGCGCGCCGGGCGCGCGGGCGAGTTTGTCATTGACTCCGCTGCGACCTCGACCGAGGAGATCGGCAACCCGCCACACCACGGTACCGTTGCCAAGCTGCGCGAGGTCGGGATTCCCGTCGTCGCACATCGTGCACGTCAGGTGCGTCGCGCGGAGTATAGCGACTGGGACCACATTGTCTATATGGACGACGAGAACGCCCGCGGCCTGTACCGAATTTTTGGGAAGGACCCCGATGGCAAGATCTCGCGCCTGCTCGATTGGACCGATCGCCCCGGCGACGTGGCCGACCCCTGGTACACCGGCAATTTCGACGCCACCTACCGCGATGTACTCGCCGGTTGCACCGCTATGCTCGAGCAACTGTAGGCGCTCGGGCGGCGCGGGCACACGGGCCACGCCATCGGCATAAAATGAGCGTGGATTTTCTCCCGCTTTGAGCGTTCGAGTGCGCTCTAAACGGGAAAAAATCCACGCTCATGAATGTGACAAAGGGACTGCCCCTTTGCCACATCCGGGACCGGCCCTAGACCGGCTTGACCTCCAGCTTTATCCCCTCGGCACAGGAGTCGCCCAAAACATCCGAAAGGGCCCAGGTCGCATATAGCGGCAAATAGAGAACCGCTCCGTTGCGCTCAACGTTGCCTCTCGAGAAAACAATCCCGAGCCTTACGCCATATTCAGCCGTATCAAGCACATGACCGAGCGCAGCGTGCGCGTGGTAATAGGAGCCCGATTTAACCTCGATCGGAACAGCCGTCCCATCCGGTCCATCGACCACAAAGTCCACTTCACCGCGCTTTTTTGTCTGATAGTAGTAAAGCTGGCGATTTTGGGCAGCCAGCTGCTGGGCCACCACGTTTTCGTAAATGCCGCCCAGATTGGGCTCCTTGCTATCAAGATACGCCGCTTGGGCGACTCCAACGGGGTAGCGCGCCATCAACATGCCCGTATCCGATTGATATAGCTTGAACTGCGATGGCCGTGCCGTCTTGAGCAGGGGCGACTTTGGCTCGGTTACGATATCGGCTTTGAGAGCAACGCCGGCATCGACAAGCCAGACAAAATCTCGCTGGTACTTCTCATAATGCGCCTTGGGGTCAATGGAATTGAGCACGAAACGCTTGTGTTCGCCCTCAAGCATAATGGGGAGCTGATCGTAGATGCTCTGCACCTGAAGGGCACGCCCGCTTGCATACTTGGAAATATCCCGTCGGTACTGTTCGTTGAGCTCGGACTGTAGCTGACGAACAGAGGCAAGGTCGCCCTGCGTGTCAAGGAAACGCTGCACGACCTCCGGCATTCCGCCGACAACGGTATAGGTCCTGAAGTTTGCCATCATCGCGCCATGAATGTAACCAGGAATGGGCTTCTCGCTGATACACGCGTCGCGTATCGTTTGGCGAGCCCCCTCGCTCACCCCGGTTGCCCAGCAAAACTCCTCAAAATCGAGCGGGAACATCCTAAGCTCGTGGACATACCCCACGGGATAGGACCTGACACCCTTGAACTGGGTCCCAAGCATTGACCCCGAAAACGCCCAGCGGCACCTCCCGTCCTCAACAAGGAACTTTGCCATCGTCATGATGTCGGGGGCCTCTTGGACCTCATCGATAAACACGAGCGTTTTGCCTGGCGCTATCGGCTTTCCCGAAAGAAGCGTCACCCTGCTGATGAAATCATCGGCATCTCGCGCCTCGAGAAGAGCATCTTTTGCCTGGCGATTTTCCATGAGGTTGAGTTCGATGTAGGTTGCGTGGTTGGCTTTGCCAAACGCGCGAATCGAATAGCTTTTGCCGATCTGGCGAGAACCCGTGATGAATAAGGCCTTTTGCTCGGCAGACTTCAGCCAACGCTCCAGCTCTGCCGCTATTTTCCTGCGCAGCATAGGCTCTCCCCTCAGTGTCATCAAATGAAATGCAAAGTTTTATGCGCTTGATTATCGATGAAATGTAGGATTTTTAGAACCTAAAATCGGATGAAATGCAGAGATTTAGGATTATAAGCAGAAAGAAGGGGCAGCCCCGGCGAATGTGACAAAGGGACTGTCCCTTTGTCACATTGCGCTCGACTACTCGTCGACGATCTCGGCAAGCCAGACGTTCAGCGTATCGACCTCGGGGCAGCAGAACTTTGCCGTACCGGGCTCGTTGCCAGGCACGGTTCCGCCATAGCGCAGGATATCGATATAGGGAAAGCCCACATGGCAGGCCATGGCACACATCTTGCCGCGGTCTCGGTCGAAGTCGAAGACGTCACCCGGCTTGTGCCCGTGATGGCAGCGGCATGTGCCCAGCTGGTCCACGCAGCTAATGCGAATACGTGGGCGCCTGCCGCGCGGGGCACCGAGCGGCTTGTTCTCGCCCGCCGCCTCGGTGCTGCTCTCGTCGGCGTTACTCATGGTCAATCACATCCAGGCAGGCCTCGATGGGAAGGCCGGCGGACTTATCCTCCTGGTCGGCATTGCGCTCGATGAGCTCCGCTACCACACGCATGGCATCGCTCGTCGCGCGCTGCAGGCTCCAACCGGCCATAACGCGGCCGACAAGCACCGCCGAGAACGTGTCGCCCGTGCCCGGAAAGTAGACCGGAATCAGCTCGAAGGGAATCGTGAAGTACTCCCCCGCCACATGGTCGTAACCGATGACGACATTCGCACCGTCGACCACAGCGCTCGTAATGACCACCGACTTGGCGCCCAGGACACGCACGGCATCCACAAGAGCGCGGCCCTCATCGGGCGTGATTTGCTCGGCAATGGGCGTATCGGTGAGCAGGCAGGCCTCGGTGTAGTTTGGCACCGCATAGTCGGCGCACTCGAGCAGGCTGCGCATGAGACCGATCGTGGACTCGGGCACGCCGGCATAGAGCTTGCCGTTGTCGCCCATGATGGGGTCGACGAACACCTTGGTGCCCTTTTGCGCGCGACGGTGGCAGAAATCCGAAATGATGCGCGTCTCTTCCTCGGTCACGATAAAGCCGGTGGAGATGGCGTCGAACTCAAAGCCGAGCTCCTCCCAAATGGCGAGGCTCTGGCGCACGTACTCGGTGGTGTCATGGATGTAGAACTTGGGATAGTTGAGCGTATCGGACACCAGCGCCGTCGGCAGGTTATGGATACGGTAGCCCATGTGCGACAGCACCGGCAGCATGGCGGAGAGCGCGACCTTGCCGTAGCCGCACATATCGTTGATCAGCAGCAGCTGAGTATTCTTCATGAGGGTCTCCCTTGGTTCGGGCACGGCGCGGCAGCGCCACCGTGCGACTAAGTGTAGCGCAGGAGGCGTTGTGGGCGGTCGCCAGGGTCGCGAAGAGCGCATTGTTGCGGAAAGGTTTCGGAAATGGGGGGGGGCATAGGCCTTGTGGCCATGCCCGACGATTGAACGTCAGATTGCCGCTTAGGAACGCTTGCAGCGTCGAGCGGTTACGGCGTTTGGTAAAGCGCCGTAACTTAATAAGTTTGGTACCTTGACATTCATTTCTCATGCTCCTAGATTGGTTAGGCACAAAACAATTCCACTACCTAACTAAAGAAAGGAGCAACACTAATTCATGTGCGATGAACCTCTTAACCTTTGTTCGCACGAGCCCGACGGCGACCCGTCACAGCCGGCGGATGCACCCGAAGCGGTTAGCTCAGAAGACAAGCTTGCCAAGCGCATCCTCAATGGCCTGGGCTTTTGCGGCCATTACATGCATTTTCATGGCGGAGGCGTGTCCGGCAAGGCGCCCATCATCTGCCTGCTGGCCAAGCAACCCGGCGGCGAGATGTCGCAGCAGGAACTCGGCATGCACTTTGACCTCAAGCCGGGGTCGCTTTCCGAGATCCTGTCCAAGCTCGAGCTCAACGGCCTCATCGAGCGCAGCCGTAACCCCAAGGATCGACGGCAGCTCACCATTCGCCTGACCGAAACCGGCCGGGAAAACGCCCGCATCGACCAGGCGGCCCGCATCCGCTTTAGAGAACAGGCCTTTAGCGCGCTCACCCACGACGAGCGCGAGCAGCTCGCCGAAATGCTCGAGAAAATCCGTGTAACCTGGGAGGAACTGGATGATTAAAACCCTCATGGGCAGCATCCGCGACTATATGAAAGTCACTGTTGCCACGCCATTGCTCGTGCTTGGCGAGGTACTCTGCGAGATGCTGATTCCATTTATCACCGCCAACCTGATCGACGCCATCAAAGACGGCGCCACCGTAGCCGAGATGCTTCCCACCGCGGGCTTTTTGGTGCTCATCGCGCTGACGTCGCTTGCTTTTGGCGCCGCTGCCGGCGTCACCTGCAGCCATGCGAGTTGCGGCTTCGCTAAGAACCTGCGTCACGACCTGTTCTACAAGATCCAGACGTTCAGCTTTGCCAACATCGATGAGTTCTCGAGCTCCTCGCTCGTCACGCGCCTGACCACCGATATCAACAACGTGCAGCAGGCCTTTATGATGATCATCCGTATCGCCGTGCGCGCGCCGCTGGTATTGATCTTCGCCTTTACCATGGCATTTATCATGGGCGGCAGCGTCGCTATGGTCTACCTGGTCATCATTCCGCTGCTGGGCTTTGGGCTGTTCTTTATCATCTTTAAGGTGCGCCCCATCTTCTCGCGCGTGTTCCACAAGTACGACGCCCTTAACGAGTCCGTCGAGGAAAACGTCACCGGCATGCGCGTAGTTAAGAGCTATGTGCGCGAAGACTTTGAGAAGGAGAAGTTCGCGACCGCCGCACGCGACGTCCAGATGGACTTCACCCGCGCCGAGAAGCTGCTCGCCTTTAACAACCCCATGATGAACATCTGCGTCAACGGCGCGTTTGTCGTCATCATCTACCTGGGCTCCAAGCTCATCATCACGAGCCAGGGCACGCTGTTCGACGTGGGCCAGCTCTCCTCGATCTTTACCTATGGCTTCCAAATCCTCATGAGTCTGATGCAGTTGTCGATGATCTTTGTCATGGTGACCATGGCCGACGAATCGGCGCACCGCATCACCGAGGTGCTGGCCGCCGAGCCCACGATCGCCGATCCCGCCGAGCCCGTGCTCGAGGTCGCCGATGGCTCCATCGACTTTGACCACGTGAGCTTTAAGTATTCCGCGCATGCGAAGCGCCAGGCGCTCGACGATATCGACCTGCACATTAAAAGCGGCGAGACCATCGGCATCATCGGCGGTACCGGCTCGGCCAAGTCCACGCTCGTAAACCTCATCGCCCGCCTGTACGACGCCACCGAAGGCACCGTGCGCGTGGGCGGCATGGACGTGCGCGACTACGACCTGGACGCCCTGCGCCACCAAGTGGCCATGGTGCTACAGAAAAACGTGCTGTTTAGCGGTACCATCGCCGAGAATCTGCGCTGGGGCGACCCGAACGCCACCGACGAGGAGGTCCGCGAGGCGGCACATCTGGCCTGCGCCGATGAGTTTGTCGACGGCTTCCCCAAGGGCTACGACACCTGGATCGAGCAGGGCGGCTCCAATGTCTCGGGCGGCCAGAAGCAGCGCCTGTGCATTGCGCGTGCCCTGCTGCGTCGCCCCAAGATCTTGATCCTGGACGACTCCACCAGCGCCGTCGACACCAAGACCGACGCCAAGATTCGCGCAGGGCTGGCAAGTTATCTGCCCAACACGACCAAGCTCATCATCGCCCAGCGCATCAGCTCCGTGCAGGATGCAGACCGCATCATCGTCATGGAGGGCGGCCGTATCGCGCAGATCGGCAACCATGACGAGCTGCTTAAGACAAGCGAGATCTACCGCGAAACCTTTACCTCGCAAAACAAGATGTCTGCCGAGGGCGAAGGGGCCGTCGAGGCCGACACCGAGGCATCCGCAACGCAAGCCCAGACCCAGGAAGGAGGCGAGGCACATGAGTAAGGCAACGACCGCCGAGCGCGCGCTCAACCGCAAGGGCGGCACCATGTCGCGCCTCATCAAGACGCTCTTTGGCTTCTACCCCGTGCTTTTGCCCCTCGTCGTCGCCGGCGTGGTGCTCTGCGCCATCATCAACTCCATCGGCGCGACCTTCCTTCAGAGCGCCCTGCAGATCATTAGCGAATCGTGGCAGTCGGGCGACTGGACGACCGCGCAGCCCAAGATTCTGCAGCTTGTGACCACCCTCGCCTGCATCTACGGCGTCGGCATCCTGTCCTCGCTCTTCTGGAACCGCGCCATGGCCATCGTCACGCAGGGCTCGCTGGAGAAGCTGCGCGAGAAGATGTTCAACCGCATGCAGGACCTGCCGATCCGCTACTTCGACACGCACCAGCGCGGCGACATCATGAGTCACTACACCAACGACATCGACACGCTGCGCCAGATGATCAGCCAGTCGCTGCCCAACCTGCTCATGACGACCATCGTCATCGTCACGGTGTTCTTTATCATGCTGTACTACAGCGTTTGGATGTGCCTGGTCATTGTGGCAGGCGTCGCCTTTATGACCTTTATGACCAAGCTGCTCGGCTCCAACTCCGCGCGCTTCTTCATTGCGCAGCAGACCGAGCTCGGCGTGGTCGAGGGTCATATCGAGGAAGTCATGAACGGCCAGAAGGTCGTCAAGGCATTCTGCCACGAGTCTGCCGCCGAGGCCGATTTTGACGAGCGCAACGAAAAGCTCTTCGAGGTCTCGCAGAAGGCCAACATGTACGCCAACATCCTCATGCCTATCCTTATGAACCTGGGCAACCTGCTCTACGTGCTGGTCGCACTGGCAGGCGGCATTTTCCTGGCGCTGGGCGTGCCCAACCTGAGCATCTCGGGCATGACGCTGTCCATCGCCGTCGTAGTGCCGTTCCTCAACATGACCAAGCAGTTCTGCGGACAGATCGGTCAGATCTCGCAGCAGATCAACGCCGTGGTCATGGGCCTCGCCGGCGCCGACCGCATCTTTGAGCTCATCGACGAGGAGCCCGAGGCCGACGAAGGCTACGTGACGCTCGTCAACGCGCAGGTGAACCCCGACACCTGGCAGCTCGAGGAGGCCGACCACCACACCGGCATGTGGGCGTGGAAACATCCGCACCGCGCAACCGGCGAGATCGAGTACGTACCGCTGCGCGGCGACCTGGTCATGGACAACGTCGACTTTGGCTACACGCCCGACCACGAGGTGCTGCACGGCGTGTCCGTGTTTGCCAAGCCGGGCCAGAAGGTCGCGTTTGTCGGCGCCACCGGTGCCGGCAAGACGACCATCACCAACCTCATCAACCGTTTCTATGACATCGCCGACGGCAAGATTCGCTACGACGGCATCAACGTCAACAAGATTCGCAAGGCCGATCTGCGCCGCTCGCTGGGCGTCGTGCTGCAGGACGTGAACCTGTTCACCGGCACCGTGATGGATAACATCCGCTACGGCAACCTGGACGCCACCGACGAGGAGTGCATCGCGGCAGCCAAGCTCGCGGGCGCCGACGACTTTATCACCCGCCTGCCCGACGGCTACGACACTATGCTCACCGGCAACGGCGCACAGCTGTCGCAAGGCCAGCGCCAGCTGATTTCGATCGCGCGCGCCGCCGTCGCCGATCCGCCGGCAATGATTCTGGACGAGGCCACGAGCTCCATCGACACCCGCACCGAAGCCATCGTGCAGGCCGGCATGGACAAGCTCATGGAAGGCCGCACGACGTTTGTCATCGCGCACCGCCTGTCCACCGTGCGCAACTCCGACGCGATCATCTGTCTGGACCACGGCCGCATCATCGAGCGCGGCAACCACGACGAGCTGATTGCCAAGCGCGGGTATTACTACCAGCTCTATACCGGAGCGTTTGAGCTGGAGTAGTTCGGCTCGCCGAGATGGCCGATTTGCCGCTCATTCGTCGGGCATGACCCTAAGATCAATGCCCTCCTCTTTCGGGGCAAATCGACTCATCTCAACGACCCAAACACAATGCACCGCAACGAATAAAGCCTCTGCAGCCACACGAGCTGCGGAGGCTTTTTTCATGCCGGCCGGAAACCGTATCCCACTTTTCGGGCCCAGAATGGGATGCCGTTTCCCGCTGGGCCCCCTCCGGGAAACGACATCCCATTTCAAGGGCATAAACCGGGATGTGGTTTCCCCTAACGGCACCTTTGGGAAACCGCATCCCACTCTAGACGCACAAAACGGGATGAGCTTTCCCATGGTGATCCAAGACCAGAAGCATGTCCGATAGCGCGGCCAGGTCAAGAACAACAAGGCAAGCGTCACGCCAATTTGGACGAGCGTCTGCTGCAGTTTGAGGCTGCTGGCCCATATGGTAGAGTTAACCACCCATGAATTTCAGCACACTGCGTGCTACCTGTTCTTTTGTCATTTAGGGGAGTGAACTTGTGAATACTTCTGTCGCCAAGAAGGCCGGCCAGGCGGTGCGCCTGCTCATGATGGTGCTCACGGCAGTTCTCATCTTCTTCTTCATCAATGTTATGCTGCTCGTCTCCGATATCCAGGGCACGGCGCGTGTGGTCAACTACGCCGGTCTGGTGCGCGGTACCACGCAGCGAATCGTTAAGCTCGAGGATGCGGGCCAGCCTCAAGATGACCTGCTCAAAGCCGTGGATTCATACATCAACGGTTTGCGTTACGGAAGTGACGACCTCAACCTCGTCCGTCTCGACGACGATGAGTATCAGGTAAAAATGACCGAGCTTGCAAATTATTATGATGAGCTTTGCGCCGAGATCAGCCGCGTGCGCGAAGTCGGCTATGAGAACACCGACATCATCTCCATGAGCGAGGAGTTCTTTGGCATTTGCGACGATGCTACGCGACTCGCAGAGGACTACTCTCAGGAGAAGGCGTCGGCGCTCAACTATCTCGAGGGCCTGGTGATCATCGACATCATGGGCTTGGTGGCGACCTTTGCGGTCGAACTTGTTCGCGCGGTGCGAACTGCCGCGCTCAATCGCGAACTGCAGAACAAAGTCTATCTCGACGAAGCCACAGGACTGCCCAACAAGAACAAGTGCGAGGAGGTCTTGGGGCAGGAGCAGCCTGTCTCCGCGGAGGCGCCCGTTGCGGTGTGCGTCTTCGACCTTAACAATCTGCATACGGTCAATAACAGCTTCGGCCACGAGAAGGGCGACGAATACATCCGTTCTTTTGCCCAGCAGCTGGGGCGCGTGGCGTCGGAGACCTGCTTTGTGGGCCGCGACGGCGGCGATGAGTTTATCGCGGTGCTGCGAGATACCGATCGAGCTGCCGTGGAGTCCTGTCTCGCTCGGGTTCGCGCGAACGTGAACGAGTATTCCGAGACTCATCCCGACATGCCTATCAGCTATGCGGTGGGCTATGCGCTTTCCAGTGATTTTGATGAACCGCCTACGATGCGTGAGCTCTTTTCTCAGGCCGACAAAAACATGTACGTCGATAAGAACCGCGTAAAGGCAGCCGAGACAGCCGACCCGCAACGCGAGGACCGCTAAACCCGTCCCAAATGAGCTAGTTGAGGAGTTGGGCCATGGCGTTGACGAATTTTTGGACTTGGAGGGTGGGCTCGAGCGGATAGTGCAGAAAGACCGGTACCTCGCGGCCGCACAGGAACGGCACGCCCACAAAGGCCGGGTGCACCCCCGACCACGCTCCGCAGGTGAGCACCGCGTCGCCCTTTTCCTCCGCCTCGTTAAAGAGCGCAAAGTCGAAGCTATCCACATCGATCACGTCCACGCCGCCGTCGGCCAACAGGTCGATGCGCAGGCTGTCCATGGCATCGTTGCCGTGACGCAGCACGCGCAGACGCATGCCCTCCAAGTCGGCGACCGTGATGCGCGTCTTGCGCGCCAGCGGGCTCGTGCGCGGTAGGTCGATATAAAACGGCACGTTAACAATGCGGAGCTTTTGGCAGGCATCACCCCAGCGTGGGGTAGAAAAACTCGACTGCACCACATCAACCTCGCGGCCCAAGCTGCGCATGACTGTCTCGCGCTCGTCGTAGAGATCGCTTACCGGCACGATCTCAAATCGCAGCGACGGTTCCAGATCGTGGATGCCCGACCACATCGACAGCGTTTGGCGCCCCGGGCACATCATAGACACGCCCAGGCGCACGGCACCGCCGTCACCCGCCGCACGTCGGGCACGGCGCAGGGCGTCCTCGGACTGGCGCATGATCGAGCGCGCGTCGTCCACCAGCAGAGCACCCGCCGGCGTCACCTTGACGCCCGAGTGCGAGCGTTCGAACAGCGTGATGCCGAACTCGGCCTCGAAGCCCGACACTTGCTTGACGAGCGCCGGGGTCGACACGCGCAATTTTGCCGCCGCACGCGAGAAGCTTCCCAGCTCCGCGGCGGCCGATATGGCCTCAAGTCGTCGATCGTACACGTCAATCTCCCGTTTTCGCGCCCGTGACCGCATGGTGCCACAGGGGGTTGTTTTCGCAGGCCACGCGCTCAATTGAGAATAAACTGCATCGCTCAGTGTAAACCTACGGTTAACGCTATTCTAACAAATATGCAATTCACCTGCGCAAATGCAAAGCATACGATAACCAGCGAAAACCACGTGGGTCGGTTAATGGGAACGGCCCACCGGGAGGCACAAGAAGGGAAGTTCCTATGAGCAACTGGCTTAAGCTCGAGGGCGATGTCTGCGCCGTGACCGGCGCACTCGGCGGTATGGGCGTCGAGATTTGCCGCGAGTTCGCCCGCAACGGCGCCAACGTCGTCCTGCTCGATCTGGACGAGGAAAAGGTCAAGGCTGCAGCCGCCGACCTCGCCGCCGAGTTTGGCATCCACGCCGAGGGCTACAAGATGAACGCCACCGACGAGGCCGAGGTTCAGGCTGCCGTCGACGCCACCATCGCCGACTTCGGCCGCGTCGACGTCCTCGTCAACACCGCCGGCATCCTGCGCTTCGCCGCCATGGAGGACCTGCCGCTGAGCGACTGGGAGCAGGTGCTCAACGTCAACCTCACCGGCTACTTCATCACCTCGCAGCGCTTTGGTCGCGAGATGATCAAGGCCGGCCAGGGCCGCCTGGTGCATATCTCGACCGTCGCCAGCCACTCCCCCGAGACGTTCTCGGGCGTGTACAGCTCCACCAAGGCCGGCGTCAACATGATGTCCAAGATGCTCGCCGCCGAGTGGGGCCCCTACGGCGTCCGCTCCAACTGCGTCGAGCCTTGCTTCGTTAAGACCCCGATGTCGGCCAACTTCTACGCCGACCCCGAGGTCGAAAAGAGCCGCAGCCGTCTGATCGCCACGCGCCGCATCGGCGAGGTCAGCGATATCGCCAATGCCGTCATGTTCCTGGCGTCCAAGCGCTCGGACTTTACCACCGGCGACGCCATCAAGGTCGACGGCGGCTTCTCCAACATGATGGGCGACCTCACCGCCAAGCCCGGCGGCCGTCGCGCCTATGCCGACAACTACCTTAAGAACAAGGGTGTCGAGCTCTGGTCCGATGAGTCCGGCGTCGCCAAGCCGACCGACCAGTAAACCAACCTGACAGGGAGGCCCCGCAGACACGCCCGCTCCTCCCCCGTATCGATTAGAAAGAGTCCAATGGCTTCCACCAACTCCAACAAGGGTCGCGCCGTCGTGCTTTCCGCCGCGTGCGTCACCATGTTCTTCATCAGCTCCATCGCGCTGTATTCCGTCGTGAGCAAGAATCTGCTCGCCGTCTATCCCGAGTGGTCGAGCGCCCTTACCTGGGCTTTTCCCGTCTTCCAGACCA
>CABRIC010000014.1 GCA_902470905.1 uncultured Collinsella sp.
GAGATAGCGTAGCGTCTCGTGGGCTCGGAGATGTGTATAAGAGACAGCACCTCACATCAAGCTCCCCCGCCACCGTGAGCCCGCGCGTGATACGATGGCTCACGGTACATAAACCAGCACGATCGATCCGAAAGGAGCCTGCGTCATGGAGCGTCCCTGCGCATGGAAAAAGTACACGCCACAGCAAATCGAGGAGCTCGAGGAGCTTTGCCGCGGCTATAAGCAGTTTTTGAGCGAGAACAAGACCGAGCGCCTGTGCGTCAAGACCGGTATCAAGATGGCCGAGGAGGCGGGCTACGTCAATCTGGAGACCGTGATCGCCGAGGGCCGCGCGCTCAAGGCAGGCGACAAGGTGTACGCCGCCAACCACGGCAAGGACCTTATGCTCGTCAACCTGGGCACCGCCCCGCTCGAGCAGGGCTTTAACATCCTGGGTGCCCACGTGGACTCGCCGCGCCTGGACCTTAAGCAGAACCCCGCTTTCGAGGCCGGCGACATGGCCTATCTCGACACGCACTACTATGGCGGCGTCAAGAGCTACCACTGGGTCGCTTCCCCGCTCGCACTCGTAGGCGTCATCTGCAAAAAGGACGGCACCACCGTCGACATCAACATCGGCGACAAGGCGGACGACCCGGTCTTTACCATCTCCGACCTGCTGATCCACCTCTCGAGCGAGCAGATGGCCAAGCCCGCCAAGGATGCCGTCGATGCCGAGATCCTCGACGTGATCGTGGGCGGCCGCCCCGTCAAGTTTGACGAGGACGACAAGGACGCTCCCAAGGAGCCCGTCAAGCAGATGTTCCTGGATATCCTCAAGGAGCAGTACGACGTCGAGGAGGAGGACTTCCTCTCCGCCGAGATTGAGGTCGTGCCCGCCGGCCCCGCCCGTGACATGGGCCTCGACCGTTCCATGATTTTGGGCTATGGCCACGACGACCGCGTCTGCGCCTATCCGTCCATGCTCGCCCAGATCAACGTCGCCAACGTGGAGCGCACGAGCATCACACTCATCGTCGACAAGGAGGAAATCGGTTCCGTGGGTGCCACCGGCATGACGAGCCGCTTCTTCGAGAACACCGTCGCCGAGATCATGACGCTCGCCGGCGAGGATAGCCCGCTGGCCCTGCGCCGTGCACTCGCCCACAGCCGCATGCTCTCCTCCGACGTGTCCGCCGGCTTCGACCCGGGCTACGCCGGCAAGTTCGAAACCAAGAACGCAGCCTTCATGGGTCGCGGCCTGTGCTTCAACAAGTACACGGGCAGCCGCGGCAAGGGCGGTTCAAACGACGCCGACGCCGAGTACGTGGCCCTCGTCCGCGACATCATGGACGAGGCCGGCGTGGACTTCCAGACCTGCGAGCTCGGCCGCGTCAACGCGGGCGGCGGTGGCACCATCGCCTACATCATGGCCAAGTACGGCATGAACGTCATCGACTCCGGCGTTGCCGTCCTGTCCATGCATGCCCTGTGGGAGGTCGCCAACAAGGCCGATATCTACGAGGCCTATCGCGGCTACAAGGCCTTCATCGAGCGCGCCTAATCAACCCTTCATCAGTTGCGGTGAAATACGGACTAAACTGGCCCATAAACGGCCAAAACAGACCATATTCCACCGCAACTTTCTTTTTTGGCAGAGGAGAGTCCATGCTGCAGGTCATCATTTCGCCCGCCAAGCAGATGCGCGCGGCCCAAGATGCTTTTGAAGTCCTGGGCATTCCACCCTTTGTGCGCGAGACGGCTCGCCTCCACCGCGCACTGCTAGATATCGAGCGGAATGAAGGCAGCGGCGGCCTGCAGGCGCTGTGGAACGTGAGTGACAAACTGCTGGGGCCTTGCCTCAACACCCTGCATGAGTTCGGGCCCATCCTGAAAAGCGGCGATCTCGACAATCCCGCACTCGCTCGCCACCTCTCCCCTGCCGTCATGTCCTATCACGGCATCCAATACCAAAGCATGGCGCCCGAGGTCATGGATACCGCGCAGCTCGCATGGCTGCAAGACCATCTGTGGATCCTCTCCGGCCTCTACGGGTGCGTTCGTCCCTTTCATGCCGTCGAACCGTATCGGCTGGAGATGGGCGCGAAGCTCGCCGTTGACGGTGCCCGAGACCTCTACGCATTTTGGAGCGATAAGCTCGCGCGGGCTATCGCCCCGGCAGGCTCAAACACCACGATCGTCAACCTCGCCAGCGTAGAGTATGCCAAAGCCGTTCTGCCCCACCTCGCGGGCGACGCCACGGCCGTCACGTGCCTCTTTGGCGAGGGTATCCGCAACGGGAAGCCCATCCAACGGTCGACCGCCAGCAAAAAGGCGCGCGGCTCCATGGTGCGGTGGATGGCAGAAAACAAGCTCGAGGATGCAAGCGAACTTACCGCATTCAACATCGGCTATCGGCACATCCCCGAGCTTTCAGACAAAAACACCCTGGTTTTCATGAACGCGCAGGCACAATAGGCCCGCCGTTTCCAAACACCCCGTTACTCCGCCAAGCCATCGGCCTTTGCAATCTCGCTCGTCGAGCCATCTTGGTAGGTAATCTTAACGTGCTCCACCTCGGATACCGCAGTGCCCGCCGGGGGCTCCAAGCGCCATTCCGTCAGCGCGATATCCATCGTCGTGGGCACATCCCCTTGATCTTTGAGCTTCACCATGAGTGTTTTGAGTGCCTCATCAAACGTCACGCGTTCGATTTCTTCGCCCGGAATAGACCCGCCGCTCAACTGCAGCTGCACAAACTCGTCGCGCGGATACCAATAGTCGCCGGGAGCTGCCACCGTGTTGCCGCCAGAGACCTTCATCGTCATAATCGGTAGGCTATCATCAGCCTCGAACTCCCATGCAGCGCCGCCGCGATCACCAAACGTCCAAATACAAAAGGCAATCACCAGCACGGCAAGCACCGCAAAACCAATCGCGACCAACCCATGGTGCGCACGGCTTTCCTCGGCCGATACATCCCATTGCGTCTCTCGATATAGATGCTTGTCTTCCATGTACGCCTCCCCACAGGCACGCTCGTTAGGCCAATCGTACCCATTCGAGCTATACTTGAGCCCATTACATAAACGGGGAGCTTGCAGGACAAGACGGCAGGCTGAGACTGGGCGCGCCCGCCCTGACCCGCAAACCTGATATGGGTAATGCCAACGAAGGGAGCCGTGCCAATGAGCACACAGACCGAGCCCAAGCTCGTCACGCAAATCGACTTCGCCCGTGCCGGGCAGATCACGCCGCAGATGAAGGAAGTCGCCGAGCGCGAGCATCGCGACCCCGAGTACATCCGCGAGCGCGTGGCCGACGGCCGCATCGCCATTCCCGCCAACATCGTGCACATCAAAAAAGGCATGCGCGCCTTTGGCGTCGGTGAGGGCCTGTCCACCAAGGTCAACGTGAACCTGGGTATCTCGGGCGACAAGGCCGATGCCGCCGAGGAATGGAAGAAGGTCAAGATCGCCGAGGACTTTGGCGCCGACGCCATCATGGACCTCTCCAACTCGGGCAAGACGCGCCAGTTCCGCCAGCAGCTCATCGACGAGACGCCGCTCATGGTAGGCACCGTCCCCATGTACGACGCCATCGGCTACATGGAAAAGCCGCTGGTCAAGCTCACCAAGGACGACCTGTTCGAAGTCGTGCGCGCGCATGCCGAGGACGGCGTGGACTTTATGACCATTCACTGCGGCATCAACAAGTCGGTCACCAAGACCTTTAAGGAGACCGGCCGCCTGATGAACATCGTGAGCCGCGGCGGCTCGCTGCTGTTTGGCTGGATGGAGGTCACCGGTAACGAGAACCCGTTCTATGAGTTCTACGACGAGTTGCTCGAAATCTGCCACGAGTACGACGTGACGATTTCGCTCGGCGATTCCTGCCGCCCGGGCTGCCTCTACGATTCCAACGACGCCACCGAGACCGCCGAGATGATCGAGCTCGGCAAGTTGTGCAAGCGCGCCTGGGCCGCCGGCGTCCAGGTCATGGTTGAGGGCCCGGGCCACATGGCGCTCGACGAGATCGCCGCCAACATGAAACTGCAGAAGCGCCTGTGCCACAACGCCCCGTTCTATGTACTCGGGCCGCTGGTGACCGACATCGGCGTGGGCTACGACCACATCACCGCAGCCATCGGCGGCGCCATCTCCGCGAGCTCCGGCGCCGACTTTCTGTGCTATGTGACGCCGGCCGAGCACCTATGCCTGCCCGACGCCCAAGACGTGCTCGATGGCCTCATGGCCACCAAGATTGCCGCACACGCCGCCGACATCGCCAAGAAGGTGCCGCACGCCCGCGACATGGACGACAAGATGGGCCAGGCACGCCGCAAACTCGACTGGGATGCCATGTGGAAGTGCGCGCTCGACCCGGTTACGGGCAAGAAGCGCTACGAGGAATCCCCCGCCGCCACCGAGGGCACCTGCACCATGTGCGGCAAGATGTGCGCCGTCCGCACCGTCAACAAGATCTTCGAGGGCACCACGATCGACCTCGGCATGGAGGACTAGCCTGTCGCCGCGGCCGCTTCTGTCGGCGAGCTGGTGCCTGTCAATTGTTGACGTGTGAACATTTGCTTGCATTTGCGTAAAGATTGCATCGCCCGCCCGGGTTCGACATAGAGTCGGCCCGGGCATCTTTATAATGCTGGCTTAAAGACCCATTTGATTCCGACCGAACAAGGGAGCGAACATGGATCGTAGTAAGGTACCTGCCGTCCTGTCCATCGCGGGATCCGATTCCAGCGGCGGCGCCGGCATTCAGGCCGACATCAAGACCATCACGGCGCACCGTCTGTATGCCCAGACGGCCATCACCGCCATCACAGCGCAAAACACCCTGGGCGTTACCGCCGTGCAGAACATCTCCCCGGATATTGTCGCGGCGCAGATCGATGCCGTTTTTGACGATATCCGCCCCAAAGCCGTCAAGATTGGCATGGTTTCCTCTGCCGAGATTATCGATGTTATCGCCGACCGCCTGAGCTCCTGGAACGCGACAAACGTGGTCGTCGACCCCGTCATGGTAGCCACCTCGGGCGCACGGCTGATTGCCGAAGATGCCGCCGAGGCGCTCACCCGCCGCCTGTTCCCGCTAGCGACGGTTATCACGCCCAATATTCCCGAGGCCATGGCCCTGCTCGACTACGAGGTCGACTCCGAGCGCACGCAGCAAAATGCTGCCATGCTCCTCACCCGCCGCTTTGGTTGCGCATCCCTCGTTAAGGGTGGACATCTTGTCAACGAGGCCAACGATGTACTGGCCGAACCCGCGCCACTCGACGACGAGGGCAACCATCTTGGAGATCCACTCACCACGTGGTTCCGCCACAAGCGCATCGAGACCGACAACACACACGGCACCGGCTGCACGCTCTCGTCCGCCATCGCCTGCGCGCTGGCCCAGGGCATGGATCTTGCCGACGCCGTCAATGCGGGCAAGGCATACCTGACAGGCGCTCTGGCCGCCGGCCTGAACATGGGCAAAGGCTCCGGCCCCGTCAATCACATGTGGCAGTATTAAGATTCGCAGTCCAAAACCACCGCAAAGGCGCCCGTCCCCTTTGCGGTGGCTTGGGGTCGCGCTACTCTCCGAGCATCTCTTGGAGCTTGGCTGCCACGGCGTGACCCAGGCTCTCATGGCTTTCGGGCATCATATGCAGATAGTCGATATCGCCCGGCTCGGCAAACTCCGCTGCATTCAAAAAGTCGCAGCCAAACTGCTCGGCTACGTGCGCATAGTACTCGCCAAAATGCTCAGATGCCTCAACGGAATGATCGTCAAAGTCGGTCATATACACATCGGCGATCTGCGGCTTGATCTTGATAGGAGCCATCAGCAGAATGCGCGGACAAGGCGCAGCGTCGGTCCACGGAAACGCGCGGACGGCGCGAATCAGCGCCATGGCGCCACGGGCGATATCGGCAGCCGTCACGTTAAAGACCGTCTTGCAGTCGTTGGTGCCCAGCATGATCACAATGGCGTCCAGTGGCTTATGGGCCTCGAGCAGCATCGGCAGCGCGCGGATGCCGTTAAGATTGGTGTCCAGATGGCACATGTCGTCGCGTACCGTCGTGCGGCCGTTGAGGCCTTCTTCAATTACATGCCAGCCCTCGCCTAAGTCACGTTGGGCCACGCCACACCAGCGTACATCCCGCGCATAGCGCACCGCGGTGCCGTCGCGCATGCCCGCCGGATCGTAACCATAGGTGTTGCTGTCGCCAAAGCATAGAACGTTTTTCATCGTAAGCCCCTCGCTCAGTAAAAAGCCGACGGGAGCAGCCCTCCCGCCGGCTCGACCCATCTGTCAGCACGTACCGATTACAGGTACTTGCGCCAATCGTCCTCGTCCTCATCATCCTCGGTAGCAGCCTGGATCTGCTCGGCGGCGCGAGCTGCCGCAGCGCGAGCGGCAACCTGGGCATAGGACTCCTCGTTGCGCTCGGGGAAGTTTGCCAGCACGTGCTCGAACTTGGCAAAATCCTCATCCCAGCGCGTAGAAGGCACGGCAAAGAAGACTTGCTTGACCTTAAAGTCGCCCGACGCGAGCTCCTTGCGGAAGAGCTCGGCCACGGCCTCTGCGTCAAAGCCGTTGTTGTCGCAGCCCCAAGCGCCCAGTACGAGCTTCTCGCGACCCAGCTCGTCGCAGATGGCAAGCACAAAGCGAATGCGGTCGCGCAGGGCGTCCAGCAGAGCATCGTCGCTCACGCGATACTCCTGGCGGGCGCGCTTAACGTTGGGCGCGGCGGCCACGATCACGTCGGCGTATGCATGCACGTGGTTGCGGTCGAAGCGCACCGCAGGCACCACCAGCGCACGGTTTCGGTAAAGCTCGCAGTTGATGTTGCGGCGACGGTTCTCGCCGTACCATTTGCGCTGCTTATCGAGAACGTTGTACAGATACGAATCGGCGCACAGCGTGGCCTCCTGGCCCAGATAACCCTGAATATAGCCACCGCCCGGATTGGTGAACGAGGCAAAGGCGAGCACGGCCATGTCGCAGAACTGCGCATAGCCACGACCGTTGTCCAAGATGGCCTGCGTGGTGGAGGCATCGAGCACGGTGACCTCGGGCAGAACCGGAGCGGGCTCCTCAGCAGGCGCGGACTCAGCTTCGGCGATTTCCTCGGCAGGCTCCTCGACGGGCTCGAGCGCTGCCTCGACCTCGGCAGCCTCCGCGCCCTCGACGTCCTCGGCAACCTGTTCTTCGGTGGCCACAGTGCTCTGAACCTTGGCCTTCATCGCCGAGACAAAGCCGGCAGGCATACCGTCAAACTCGCGAACACCGGCAAGCGAACGCTCGATATCCTTGGCGCACGCTTCGGACACAGTTGCCACGTGACGCTCGGCGGCCTTGGCACGGGCCTCGCGCTTGGGATTGGGCTGACCCGCTCGGTTGGACCTGCGGTTACGGTTCCTGTTGTCGACGTCTGCCATAAGTGGTCACCTTTCTCGGTCTCTGCCGCTATCGGCTTTTCCCATCCATGATACCCCGACGCGTACAAAAAAGACGGCCCCGAAGGACCGCCTTTCGCATCGATTTGCACGCACGGCAAGCACCGCCGCAATTCGCCACTAGTCGCGACGGCCGAGGATGTTCAGAATGCGCAGGAACACGTTGATAATATCCACGAACAGGTTAGAGGCCATAAGCACGGCGTTGGGCAGCGTAGGCGGCACCGTCGTGGCAACATAGGTGTCGTAGCCAATAAAGCCGGCGAACACCACGATCACGATCAGGTCGGTGATGGTCTGTGAGACGCCCATGAACATCAGCACGATCTCAACCAGAATAGTAGCGAGCAGAATGCCAAAACCGATGCCATATACGCGCTGGAAAAACTTGGGGAACGTCACGCCCAAGGCGCCAAAGACAAAGGTGATGGCGGCCGTGGCGATAAAGGCAGTGTTGATGGTGGGCAGGTCGTAGTTGGCAAGGCCAAACGACGCGGTCAGGCCAAAGGTGCTCGCAAAGATTACGTAGCCCACAAGGGACAGGCCCACGGACTGCTTGCTGGCGGCGGCCGACATCATGACCATGCCGACGATGGTCAAAATAAATGAGCCAAAGACCAGCGGCAAAGCGGCGCCGCTCATCATCATGCGCGCAAACGACATGGTGCTCGTAAAGTAAGCACCGACGCCCATGGCGCAAAAGCCCAAAAAGATCAGGGCAGACATGACAAGGTTGTACGCGCGCGGCGACATCTCCTTGGCACGGCTTGCACCGGTCTCGATGGGGCCGTTCTGATAGCCCTGGATATCGTTCATACTTCGTCCTTTCAAAAAGCGCACGACAGCGCCGTAGGTGACAAGCTTCCTGCCATTGTACCCGAATGCCGCACGTCCTTACCTACGGCGCTCGCCCTCAAGCGTACGATCAAAGGCCCAGACCCACCAACGCATCACGTGTGCCTGCGAGCCGTCTGCCCGCTCGCGCGTCTGGTCCTCCAGATACAACTCGGTCGCGTGCCCGCCAAAACGCACCTTATATGTTGCCGTACGGATGCCGTGGACCATCAGGCCAAACCCGGTGGTCGAGATAATTTCGTCGATCGTAAAACAACGGCCGTCGACCCAGCAGACGGTGACCGGCACGACCTGTCCGCCCGCGAGGATGCGGGCCACGACGTCCACATACTGCTTGTGCACGCGCCGAGTTTTGCCGTCTGTCTGTCGATATTCCATGCCTCCTATTATCGAACGCATGTTTGCATGTTGTAAAGCGAACAGACTGTGGTTTTGGAGTGTTGTAGTAATCGCACGTGTCCGCATGGCGTGTTAGCAAAAAGAACACCCGCGGTCAACAGGGCTAATATTCAATTTTAGTGCCAAAAAGTTCACTTCTCCCATCAGAACTCGGTAAAGAGACCCGCAGGAGGTGATACGATTTATCATGTTTTTGTAACGTGTCTGCAAACTTCGAGAAAGCCCATATATGGACGTAACGTTCTCAACCTTCCTCGGCCAAATTGTGTCGAACCCAGTCCTTGCCGTCACCGTGATCCTCGCGTTGGGCGCCATCTTCGTCAATGGATGGACCGACGCGCCCAACGCCATCGCGACCTGCGTCACTACGCGTTGCATGCCCGCCCGCGCCGCCATTCTCATGAGCGCCGCATTCAACTTCCTCGGCGTGCTCATCATGACGCACTTTAACGCGAGCGTCGCCAACACCATCTCACATATCGTCGACTTTGGCGGAAACAGCACCATGGCGCTCGCCTGCCTATGCGCGGCGCTGTTCTCCATCGTCGTCTACGGCGCCACAGCGTCGCGTTTTGGCATCCCCACCTCGCAAAGCCACAGCCTTATCGCCGGCCTGACCGGTGCCGCCATCGCCCTCGGCGGTGCGAGCAGCGTCAACGTCCACGAGTGGATGAAGGTCATCTACGGCCTGGCGCTCTCCATAGGCCTGGGCTTTGTCATGGGCTGGGTTCTGTGCAAGCTCGTCTCGATTCTTTTCGCCGCCGCCAACAGGCGACGTGCCAATGTCTTCTTTAAATACGCTCAGATCGCGAGCGCCGCGGCCATGAGCTTTATGCACGGCGCGCAGGATGGACAGAAGTTCATCGGCGTGCTCTTTTTAGGCGTGGCCTTTGCCAGCGGCCAGACGAGCGTCGGCGATGCAGGCATCCCCATCTGGATTATGCTGCTGTGCTCGGCCACTATGGGCATCGGCACCAGCGTGGGCGGCGAGCGCATCATCAAGTCCGTCGGCCAGAGCATGGTTAAGCTCGAGAAGTATCAGGGCTTCTCCGCCGACCTCGCGGGCGCCGCGAACCTGCTGCTTGCCACCCTTACCGGCATCCCCGTGTCCTCCACACACATCAAGACCTGCGCCATCATGGGCGTCGGTGCCGTCAAGCGCCTCTCGGCCATCAACTTCGGCGTCGTCAAGGACATGATGTTCACCTGGTTCTTCACCTTCCCCGCCTGCGGACTCATCAGCTTTGTCATGGCCAAGCTGTTCATGATGTTCCTCTAGTCAAACCGAACGTCCATCTGGACCGCAACACTTCGCCCACCCGTCTTCGCCTCGAAAGGACCCACCCATGGCAAAGAAACCCGATTCGTTCTACTTTGACAACTACGTCGCCTGCGCCGACCTTGCCGTCCAGGCCGCAGAGTTGCTCATCAAGATTTTTGAGAACTTTGACCCCGCGCAGATCCACGGCATGCTCGAGGAAATGCATGCGATTGAGCATGCGGCCGATAAGAAGCACCATGAGCTCGAGGATGCCTTGCTCACTGCCTTTATTACCCCGCTTGAGCGCGAGGATCTGGATCTGATGAGCTGCTCGCTCGACACCGTGCTCGACCGTATCGAGGGCGTCGTGCAGCGCGTCTACTTCACTAACATCCAGAGCATCCATCCCGACGCCATCGTCATCGCCCACAAGGTGACTGACGCCTGCCGCGCCATGAAAGACCTGATGGTCGAGCTGCCCAACTACCGCAAGTCCAAGACCCTGCGCGAACTCGTCATCCAGATCAACACCATCGAGTCCGAAGCCGACGAGCTCTATATCAACGCCATGCGCAACCTGCACGTTAACGGCAAGGACCCGCTCGAGGTCATCGCCTGGCGTGACGTGTACGCCTTCCTGGAGTACTGCGCTGACTGCTGTGAGAATGTGGCCGATGTCGTGGATTCGATTGTCATGAAGAACAGTTAATTGGGGGTACGTGTCCCGGCGGCGAAGGGCCGGCCACGGTTTGCTTTCTCACTCCGGCTGCTTTGCAGAGTCGTTCGAAAGTAAACCGTGGCCGGCCCTTCGCCTTACGTACCACCATTGGGAACTTTGGCTGATACTTTGAAAGTGATGGGGCTTTTGTTGGCAGGGCCTTTGAGCCCGATTGGGAACTTTGGGACCGCCTTAAACGTTTGGCTGGATAAGGCTTTGGGTACCCTTTGTTTTGCTTTGGGTTGATTCGTTGAATTTGGAGGGCTTGGTTGTGAGTTATTTGGATTTGGCTCGGGGTCGTTATTCTTGTCGCGAGTTTGAGAATCGTCCTGTTGAGCAGTCGGTGGTGAATGCCATTGTTGAGGCTGGGCGTATTGCTCCTTCTGCTTGTAATAATCATCCAACCCGTGTGATGGTGTTGGATACGCCTGAGCTTCTGGAGAAGGCTGCTGCTTGTCAGCCTCGGTTTGCTCGTGATGGATCTATCTTTGGGGCTCCGCTTGTCTTCCTTATTTGCAGCGTTACCAAGGACGCATGGGTGCGCCCGTATGACCAGATGAATTCCAGTGAAATCGATACGTCCATCGTGTGCGATCAGATGATGATGGAGGCCACCGAGCAGGGCCTGGGAACGTGCTGGGTATGCCATTTTAAGCCTGAGGTGGCACAGGAGCAGTTCAATCTGCCCAAGGGCGTCTATCCCTATCACATGCTCGTCTGTGGATATCCTGCCGACCACATCGCCGATCCCGAGCATCGCGAGGCCCGTACCATTCCCCTCTCCGACTTCCTCCTCAAGTAGGTTTTGGGACATGCCTTAAAACCTACCCTTGACCGCTCACCCGTTCGCCGAGTTCTGCGCCATTATGTGCAGGGCTCGGTTTTTTATGTTACGCACTCCGGCACAGTCATAAAAAAGGACCCGCAAGCTGCGGGTCCTTTCTAGGCACTAAATTGTAGGCCGAATGTTAGTCCAGGTCGTCGGCAGCAAAGTTGTCGATCGGGGCGAAGGGATCGGCCACGGGGACAACCGGGTCAGCGACGGGCAGCGGCTCGGCGGGAACAGTCACTGCAGGAGAAGCGGCAGAACCGACCGGCGTGGAGGCCATCAGATCGGCCGGGAAGGAATTCTGGGCATCGTCCATGAAGTGCTGGATGAGCTTGAGATACTCTGCCTTGAACTCCTCACGGGAAGCCTTGAGACGATCGATCTCCTCGAGCTCGGCCTGCTTCTCGGTCAGAGCCTGGCGGATAACCTCGCGGGCCTTGGCGTCAGCCTCGTTGCGGATACGCTCAGCGTTCTCGTTGGCATCGTTGACGATGGTCTCAGCGGTCTGCTGGGCAGCGATCAGGGCAGCGGAAATCTGGCGCTCCTGAGCGGAGAAGTCAGGGGCGGGAGCAGCCACGGGGGCGGCAGGAACGGCCTGGGCGGTGGCATCCTGAGCTTGGGCAAGCTGAGCCTGCGCATCGGCAAGCTGCTGCTCGGTAGCAGTCAGGCGACCCTTAAGGTCGACGATCTTAGCGAGCATAGCGTCAACCTCGGAGGACAGCGTCTCCAAGAAGACGTCGACCTCAGCAGGATCGTAGCCACGCTTGGCCTCAGAGAAAGTCTGAGCCTGGATGTCTGCAGGGGTAATAGCCATAACAAGTCTCCTTTTTCATCGCCTCGGCGCTACACGCCCGACGTAAGTTACTAAGTCAGTTCTACACGAGTATACCTATAAGAAGCTGCAGAACCAGCCTCTGCACCAACTGCAACGCAATAATCGCAACGACCGGCGAAAAATCGATACCGCCCATCGGCGGGATGAAACGACGGAACAGGTTGAGCCACGGACCGCACACGCTATCAAGCACCGCGGCAATATCCTGAAGCAAACCACCCTGCTTCATGGGAATCCACGTCATAAAGCAGTAGACGACAATGAGCGTGGAATAGAAGTTGAACAGCGTGTTGACCAGCTGGACGATAGTGTAGATGTTGATGGGAATCTCCTCGTCTTGTCTTTACTTAAGGTAGCCGTCGGCACGAAGCTTCTTGAGATCGGAATCTTTGACCTCGCAACCGGCGGGCAGCACCATGAACACGCGGTCGCCCACCTCCTTGACCGTGGCACCCAGACCGCAGGCAAAGCCGTAAGAGAAGTCCAAGACGCGCTTGGCAACTTCGGTGCGTACGCCCACAAAAATCAGTGCGACAGGCTGCTTGGTGCGAACGCGGCGCACCACGGTCTCCACGTCGTCATAGCTCTCGGGGCGCAGGACATAGGCCGGCAGCTGCGGCGTGGCGTTGATGATATTGCTCGCATAGGCCGAGGCATCGCTCGGTGCAGGCGCGGGTGCAGCGGCGGCACGGGCGCGGGTATTCTCGGCGTAGCTCGACGGCGTGTCATAGGCACCAGGACGATAACCGCTCGCAACACTGTCCTGCGAGCGCGAAGGCGGGTTATACGTCGTGGCATGGCGGGAGTCATCGCCGACCAGCTGACCGGAGCGCGTATACACGGCAACCGACTCAGCTTCACCGCGGCGCGTCTGGCCAAGCAGGCCGTTGCTCGGCTCGTCTTGGGTGTAGAAGCCCTCGCCCGAAGCACCACTGTAGCCGTTGTTCTGATAGCCATCGTCGTAGCCGTCATCGTAGCCGTAGTCGTCGTCCTGGCCATAACCCTGGTCGTAACCCTGCTGGCCGCCCAGGTGCATCTTATTTTTAATCTCGTCAAGGAAGCCCATGGTTGTGTCCTCTCGCGGTTTAGTGCAGGCGCCCCGATAATCAGTGCGCACTTCAGAGCCTTATTTTACTGCAAACTCCGGGCTAAATACTACCCTGCCCAGGCGAACGAGCGTAGAGCCCTCCTCAAGGGCAGACTCAAAGTCCTCGCTCATACCGCAGGAAAGCTCAGGCAGGTTCAAATCGGGATGCGCCGCCTCCAGCTCATCCCTCAGCTCACGAAGCCCCGCAAAGGTGCGGCGTGCCACATCCTTATTCCCCCGGGGCGCCATAGTCATAAGCCCCTGTACGCAAATTCCCTCAAGTTCTGCAAGCTCACCCGCGGCGGCGCGAATCTCATCGGGTGAAAAGCCTCCCTTCGACTCCTCACCACTCACATTGACCTCAATGAGCACACGCTGGGGGCCGACGAGCTCGCCTGCCTCAATCTTGCGAACAGCACGGCTCGAGATCGCCTGCGCCAGATGCAGCGAACCCACCGAGTGAATCAGCTCGGCTGAGCCCAGCACCGCATTGATCTTATTGGTCTGCAGGTTGCCGATCATATCGAAGCGCACCTCGGGCAGCTCCGGATGCTCCGCCAGACCCGTGAGCTTGCGAACCAGCTCCTGCGGGCGGTTCTCGGCAAAATGGCGATACCCCGCCTGGATGGCGGCAACGGTCTCATCGACACCAACGGTCTTGGACACGGCAATGAGGCTCGCGGCGTCGTGGGGACGGCCCGCGCGATCGAGCGCCGCATAAAAACGTTCCAGAATCTGCTCGCGGCGAGCGCGCATCAAGTCCAAATAGTTATCCATTGCCAATCGCCTCCGCTGACAGCCAAACAAGTAGTCCCATGCTAACGCAAGAGCGCGGCCCCGCATGTGCAAGGCCGCGCTCACTTAGGTATTTACAATCTTTCGACGAACGGGGTTACTTACTCCTCGTCGTCCTCGCCATCGTCCTCATCCTCAAGATGATCGAGCAGGTAGCGAAGACCCTCGCTGACCTCGTTAACGGGCACCTTGGCAACGTAGCGTGCATCGACGGCGGGCCTCATGATAACACCCTCGCCCGAAGGCACGCGCATGCTCTCGAGCTCATCCTCATCAGTGCAGGCGATATCACCGGCAGTCATACGCTGTCCGGTCAACAGGAAGGTCAGACGGCAGGCGGCATCGATGGAAATCGAGGCGATGCGATCGAGATAGCGCGATACCATGATGGCGCGGCGCAGGTCGTCATAGTTGCTGTCGTCGTCCATAAAATCGCCCGTGTCCATGCGGTTAAAGGTGCGGAAGAACTTCTCGTAGGCGGCGTGCACTGGCTCGTCCTCGACGGCCAAGTTGCAGATGATGGACATGTCGTTGGTGACGAGCGCAGAAAGCGAAGAGCCCAGCACCTGGTAGACGGCCTCAGCCTCGGCCTCGACCGTGCCGACAAGCTCCTTGGGCAGCGAGATGTCGGCCTTGATCATATGACGCGTGGCGCGGCAAATCTGGCGAACCTTATCGGTCATGCGCTGCAGGTTAAAGTCGACGTAGATGATCGTCTGCAGCAAGCGGAAGTCGGAGGCGACCGGTGACTGCGTGGCAATCAGGTTGTAGCAGACGGCCTCCAGGTTGGCGCAGCGTGCGTCAATCGAAAGCGTGCGCTTCTTGGTCTTGGTGGCGAGCTTGCGGTCGTCGGTCACATAGGCCTTCACGGCATCGTGGAGGGCCAGATCGACGGCCTCGTAGATGCTCAGCATCTCGTGACGGGCCTCGATGAGCTGACGGGAAAACAGTTTGCGCATGGTTCACTCCAATCAGTTGGGTGCGGTCATGCCGCCCGCACAGTGAATACACACCGGACCAGGTCCGATCAGCTTGGGACTAGTCGCACCGATCAGCCAAAGCGGCCGGTGATATAGTCTTCCGTCCGCGAGTCCACCGGACTGGTGAAGATCGCGTCGGTTTGACCATACTCGATGAGCGTGGCGGGCTCGCCGGCAACTTCCTGCAAGAAGAATGCGGTGTAGTCGCTAATACGAGCTGCCTGCTGCATTGAATGCGTGACGATGATGATCGTCATCTCGGGCGCCAGCTCGGCCATCAGATCCTCGACCTTAGAGACGGACGTGGGGTCGATGGCGGAGCAGGGCTCGTCCATCAGGAGGACATCGGGTTGCACCGCGAGCACGCGCGCGATGCACAGACGCTGCTGCTGACCGCCCGAGAGCGCCAAACCATCCTTGTTGAGCTGATTGGATACCTCTTTCCAGAGGTTGGCGCGCTTGAGCGATTCTTCCACGATGTCATCGAGGTCACTTTTGCTAGTCACGCCCTGCAGACGAGGGCCAAAAGCGACATTCTCGTAGATGGATTTGGGAAACGGATTGGGCTGCTGAAAGATCATGCCCACGCGGCGACGGAGATCGACCGGGTCGACGCCCTCGGCATAGATATCATTGCCGTCGAGCGTCATGGTGCCCTCGACGCGCGTACCCTCGATCAGGTCATTCATGCGGTTGATGCAGCGCAAAAACGTCGATTTGCCGCAGCCCGAAGGGCCAATAAACGAGGTGATGGCGTTTTTGGCGATGTTGAGGTCGAGCCCCGTCAGCGCATGAAAGTCACCGTACCAAAAGTTGAAATCCTTGGCCGTAATGGCCGCTTGCTCCAGCGTGGGAGCGGACTGATAAACGGACATGGGACTCCTTAACTAGCGACGCTTGCGCGACAGGAAGCGCGCAAACAGGTTGAAGGCCAGAATGATCACCATCAGCAAGAGCGCGGTGCCGTAGGCTGCGTTCATGTTGATGCCGTCGTTGGCAAGCAGGTACAGGTGAACCGTCATGGGGCGGCCGGAATCGAGCGGCGAAATAGGTAGATTGATGGCCTGCCCCATGGTGTAGAGCACCACCGCGGTCTCGCCAATGGCACGGCCGATGGCGAGGACAATGCCCGTGGCAATACGGCCAAAGGCAGAAGGAAGCACGATCTTGGAGACAACCTGCCACTTGGTGGCGCCCAGACCGTACGCGCCCCAACGGATATAGCGCGGAACGGCGCGAATGGCCTCTTCGGTGGTGCGCATGACGATGGGAAGCATCAAGAGCGCGAGTGCCAGGGCGGCAGAGACCATCGAAAGGCCCAAGCCCATGGCCTCGACAAACAAGGCGTAGCCAAACAGACCCATAACGATGGAGGGCACCGAGGCCAAAGCGTCAGCAGCGTAGCGAATGAGCTCGACGACCTTGCCCTGCTTGGCGTACTCGGCCAGATAGACGGCTGCCAGCACAGCGATCGGCGTGCAGATAAGCATGGCGAGCGCCGTCACATAGACGGTCGAGACGATCGTGGGCCAAATACCGCCCTCGGCGTTGACGCCCTGGGGCCAACCGAAGATAAAGTCGAGCGAGATGTGTGGCAGGCCGTTGATGACCACGTAGGCGATGATAGCGACCAGCACCAGCGTGGTGATGTAGGCAGCGGCACGGAACACGCCAAGCATGATCTTGTTGGACAGGTCCTTGTTGATGCGGCCCTTCTTGCCGTGGGAAAGGGCACGCTTGATGCGCTCGCGCGACGAGGTCGTATCGACCGTCGTGTCAACGGAATCGGACATAGCCTACCCCCTCTTCTTCTTGGAAATCAGACGGACGATGCCCACCAGCGTGGCGGAGATGATAAACAGGACCACGCCCATGCCGAACAGCGCCGAGCGGTGCAGACCCGAGGAATAGCTCATGTCGAGCGCAATCTGGCTCGTGAGCGTCGAGATGGGGCTCGCAATGCTGTCGGGAATAACCGGGGCGTTACCTACGACCATGAGCACGGCCATGGTCTCGCCGATGGCACGGCCCATACCCAGCACGATGGCATCAACGATACCCAGCTTCGCGGCAGGTAGCACGACCTTATAGATGGTCTGCCACTTGGTGGCGCCCATGGCATACGATGCCTCGCGAATGCCCATGGGAATGGAATTGAGAGCATCGATGGTGAGCGTGGTGATGGTAGGGACGATCATGATGGCGAGCACAAACCACGCCGTCAGCGCACCAAAACCAAGGCCGCCGGTCAGTTGTGCGATAAACGGGCGGATGATGATCATGCCAAAGAAGCCGTAGATGATGGAGGGTATGCCCGCCAGCAGGTCAACGGCGGGGCTGATGAGCTTGCGCACGCGCTTGCTGGCAATCTCGACCAGGTAAACGGCCGTACCCACGCCCAGCGGCACGCCCATGGCGAGCGCACCGACGGTCACCAGACCCGAGCCGGCAAGCAGCGACAAGATGCCGTAGTGGCCCTCGGAAGGCGCCCACGTAAAGCTAAAGAAGTCCGCCAGACCGATGTCAGTAAAGACGGGCAGCGCCGAGTACGTGGTAAAGACAAAAATCAGGATGACGGTAACGACCGCCAAGAACGCGCAGGCAAAGAAGATCCACTGCAGCGCCTTCTCCTTGATATAGGTACTGTGCGATACGAGCGCCAGCTCGCGCTTCTTGGGCGTCTGAACATTCTGCTCAGTCTGGGAGTTTTCCTGTGCTTCCATGCTACTCACTCCCCTTCTCGTCGTTGGTGACGGGAATAAAGCCCGCCTCGCGAATCTGCTTGTCCATCTTTTCGGACGTCACATAGTCGATGTAATCCTGCGCCTGCTGCGAAGGCGCACCCTTCACAAAGAAGTAAAGGTCGCGTGAGATGGGATAGCCGCCGCTCGCGACCGTCTTCTCGGACGCCTCAACATGATTGACCGAGACGGCCTTGACCGAGGTCTTGGCGTTGAGGCTATCGACGAAGCCCAGCGAAATGTAGCCAATGGCACCGCGCGAACGAGATACCACGTCGCGCACCTGGCCCGTGCCCGAAAGAACGGCCGAGCGGCGATCGAACGGGGTGCCGTCCATCACGATGGTGCGGAAGGCCTCACGCGTGCCGGACGCCTCATCTCGATTGATGACCTGGATCCTCAGGTCCTCGCCACCGACTTCTTTCCAGTTGGTGATCTTGCCGGCGTAAATATCGCGGAGCTGCTCGGTCGAGAGGTTATCGACCGGGTTATCGTCGTTCACGATGACCGCGATACCGTCGTGGGCAATGACGATGGGAGTCAGGCCCAGATCCTGTTCGTCGGCATTGAGTCCACGGGAGGAGCTGGCGATATCGGCTGTGCCGGCGCTGACGGCCTCGATGCCAGCGGAAGAACCCAAACCGGAAACGAGCACGTCGATGCCGGTCTCCTCCTTAAAGCCCTCGGCCGCAATCTCGGCGATAGGAAGGCAGGTCGTGGAGCCGGCGACGGTAATGGAAGAGGTAGAAGATCCCGAAGAACAGGCGCACAGCGTAAGCGTAAGCACAGCGGCGCTCAGGACCGATACGATCTTTCTCATAGCATCACGCCGATCGCAGCATGGCGCCCACAGGTGCCGTCCTCGTTACGGTAGGAATAAAAGCGGTCGTTCTGACGCACAGTCGAAAGCTGGGTATCCACGATATTATCCGCGTCGACACCGACATCTACCAGCGCCTCGCGAATGGCAGCGGAAAGATCGAGCATGCGAGAGGCACTCGCATCGATGCAAGAGAACTCGGCGGCAAAGCGATCCATGAGTTCCTGGGATACCTCATATTCGTCACCCAAGATATGGGGGCCGATATAGGCGGAAACGTTGCTCGCATCGCAGCCGGCAGCATCGCAAAGCGCCTGGCACGCCTTGGCGGAAATACGTGCAATCGTGCCCTTCCAACCGGAGTGCACCACGGCAAATCCGCCAGGGGCCACCAGCACCACGGGAACGCAGTCGGCAAAGCAGAGCAGCACGGGCACGTTATGCGCCGTGCAGACGATGGCATCACAGCCCTCGGCAATCTGCTCGCGAACGTCCTCAAGGTCATCGGCGCCGTTCGAGGTCACCGCAACGATATGATCACCATGGACCTGATTGGGAACGAGCAGGTTGTGCTCGCACTCGGCGGCACCCATAGCTTCGAGCGCACGACGACGATTTTCTTGAACAGCAAAGGGGTCATCGCCAACATGCGAGCCCAAGTTGAGTGAGGAGTACGCATCTTCGGAAACGCCACCGGCGCGCTCGGTGAAGGCAAAGCGAACATCGGATGTCGCGCCCTCCACCAACGTAACTCCATCATGGTCGACACGCGAAACGTTGTCCGCACGTGCTGCCATACTAAAGCCTCCTAATAACACAAGTACCGCGGCATCGCCGCTACAGCCCGCGTTTATACGGCTGTCATACTTCTTTAAAAGGATACCTGCTGCGCTGGAGGCAATCGTAAAGGGAACGTAAAGAGATTGGAGGTTCTAGTTTACAAAGTCGAAATAAAAAGGGCGCGTCCATACGGACACGCCCCTGTGCACAACAATGCAAAGAACGACTTAGAAGCTACCGCGCTTCAGGAAGTCGGGAAGCTCGAACTGATCGTTGCCGAAGTTAGGAAGCTCGGTGCCACCGACGTTGCGGGTCGGAGCGGCCTGAGCCGGGCTCGTGGCAGGAGCGGTGCGCTGCGGCTCAGCGGAGGCAGCGGCCTTGCTCTGAGACTGCTGAGCAGCAAAGAGCTCGTCCTGACGGTTGACGTTGGAGTCGGAGAAGCCCGTAGCGATGACGGTGATACGCACCTGGTCGCCCAGGGACTCGTCGACAACGGTACCGAAGATGATGTTGGCCTCGGGGTCGACGGCGTTGGCGACAACGTCGGCGGCGTCGCTGATCTCCTGGATGCCCAGGTCCTTGGAACCGGCGATGGAGAGCAGCACGCGCGTGGCGCCATCGATGGAGCTCTCGAGCAGCGGGCTGGAGATGGCCTGCTGGGCAGCGTCGACGGCACGGGTATCCCCAGAAGAGGTACCGATACCCATCATGGCGGTACCGGCCTGCTTCATGATGGTCTTAACATCGGCGAAGTCCAAGTTGATGATACCGGGGACGGTGATGAGGTCGGTGATGCCCTGGGTGCCCTGGGAAAGGACGCCATCGGCAATCGCGAAGGCCTCGAGCATGGTGGTCTTCTTCTCGGCGATGTCGAGCAGCTTATCGTTAGGGATGACGATCATGGTGTCGACGCAATCGGAGAGGGTCTTAATGCCCTCCTCGGCGCTCTTCTTGCGCTTGCGGCCCTCGAAGGTGAAGGGCTTGGTCACGACGGCGACGGTCAGCGCACCGACCTCGTTCATCGCGATATCGGCAACGATGGGAGCAGCGCCGGTACCGGTGCCACCGCCCTCGCCGCAGGTGATGAACACCATGTCAGCGCCAGCGAGCGCCTCGGCAATGTCGTCGCGGGACTCATCGGCAGCCTTGCGGCCAACCTCGGGGTTGGCGCCGGCGCCCAGGCCGCGGGTAAGGTCGGTGCCGATGTGCACCTTGATATCGGCATCAGAGATCGCGAGTGCCTGAGCATCGGTGTTGATGGCAACAAACTCGACGCCGCGGATGCCCTCTTCGATCATTCGATTGACCGCGTTGGTACCGCCGCCGCCGACGCCGACCACCTTAATGACGGCAAGGTAGTTGTTGATCTCTGTCTCGTGCATGTCGGTCCTCCGAACAAAGGTTATAGCCATAGCATGGGTCGACCCCGCGCACATTAACCTTCAGGTTGAAAGTAAATGCAAAGGTAAACCGTATTATGGTTGCACATTATGAACGTATCAGTCAAATAATTGACCGTGAAAACCAAACAAACCAGATAAACGGCGTGGTATGACCCCTCAACAAAGCATCAACCAGCGCTACGAGGTCGGAGCGTTCCTAAATGTATAGTTACCCGGAGAGCGCACATTGATATACGTTACGCCCTCTACCTGCGAAAGCAGCTTGGTGACTACGCGCTCCTTCTTGACGATATCGTTCGAATCACCCAGCGACACCTCAATGCCGTTATTGAGGTTTGCCGAGATGGCTTCGACCGAAGGCGTGGAAATATCCTTGACTTGTCCCAAGAACTCGCTCGAAAAACCACGCACATAATCCAAGCCAGCCTTAACGGCCTTGGAGCTCACCGCCTGGCCGGAAACCGGAGCGACATCCGCCGAGACATCAGTCAACAACACCGCGCCATAGTGCTTAGCGAGCGCCAGCGCGGCATCAATGCCGGTCAGGGTATTTGAGCCCTGCCCCGTCGTGATGACGTTGCCCTGGTCATCCACTTCGACCGACGTCGACAGCGGGGCGATCCAGGTGTCATCATCCCCGATGGCCCAGGCAAGGTCATCGGAGCTGATATAGGCAATTGCGATGACCTTGCGCTCCATCGGCGTAATGATGAGCGTATGCGGGAACTGACGCTGGACATCCACGCCCGACACCCACGGGTTCTGCTTGAGGTCCTCGGTAATCTGGTCAGGATCGACGTTAAAAAGCGACGTTCCCTCGGGCAAATCGATCAGCTGGATAGCATCGTGCTTCGTCACATGCTCGCTGCCTTGAATCTGAATATCAGTGGCGGTAAACAATCCAGAGTTGATCACCACGACGGCAACGACGACGAGCACGGCCAAGACGGCCAGAACGCCGCCCACGATTTTGCCTTTGCCTGTAACGAGAGAAGCGGCGTCTGACGTTTTATTTGCCATCGCCCCAAGTGAAGACAACGGGTTGACGCCTTTTTTACCCGAAGGCTTCTTGGCGGTAGCCGGCACCGATGTCAGCGAGCGCGGTTTCGATGCGCCCAGCGTGCGACCCGGACGCGCCGCCTTAGTTCCCGTCGAGGGCTTAGGAGTTGCCATGGGACGGGCAGGTTTGGCGCCCATAACAGGCTTTGACGTCACCGAGGGACGCGAGGACTTTTTTGCGGCCGGACGATTACCGAGCTGCGAGCCGACAACCGGACGACTGGTCTGTCGAGCATGCCCGACAGACTTAGAGTGCGCGACGGTATTGCGTTGAGGTTTGGCAGGCGCGCCGGAACGCCCTCCGGCGCGGCGGAAGGTGGGTTTCGATGCTCTAGAAGCCGAGGAATTTAACTTCCGGTCTGAGCTCGATGCCATACGCCTCCCTCACCTTTCCGTGCACATGTCTGATAACCGCGGCAACGTCATCGGCCGAGGCAGTTCCGTTATTAACGATAAAATTAGCGTGAACGGGCGAAACTTCCGCGCCGCCAATCGAAAAACCCTTTAATCCACAATCCTCGATAAGCTTGCCCACGCTCGCATCGGGCGGATTGCGAAAGACCGACCCGCAGGATGCGCGACCCATGGGCTGTGTACGCTTGCGCCTCGTAAGGTACCGCTCCATGCGCTCGCGAATGTCGGCCTTGGGCGCCGGTTTAAGCTTGAGCACGCACTCGAGGATGATCTCATTGCGGGGAAGGCTACATTCGCGGTAGCCCCAAGTGATCTCGGACCCCGCATAATGCTTGATACCGGATGCCGGGTCAAACGTTACGACATCCTCAACCAGCGAGCCAATCCACTCGGTTCGTGTGCCGGCATTCATAGATATCGCACCGCCGACCGAACCAGGGATGCCAACGGCAAACTCAAGGCCCGAGAGGCTACGCGACAGGGCATCGTTGACCAAGCGCGCAAACATCACGCCCGCACCGACCGTCAGCGTACAACCGTCATCGGCAACAACCGTGCGCTGAAACTCACGTCCGAGCGAAATGACGGCACCGCGATAACCGCCATCGGCAACCAGCAGATTGGAGCCCTTGCCGATGATGACCCACGGCACCTGCTCGCGATCGAGCACCGCCACGGCACGGCGGAGGGCATGATAGCTATGGCACGTCACAAAGAGGTCGGCCTTGCCGCCGATACGATAGCTCGTATGACGCGCAAGGCGCTCGTCCTCGATCACATCCGTGTCGATCATGCCCGAGAGCGCCATGACGGCGTTAAACAGACCCATTAGACTTAAGCGTCTTTCTTGGCAGTCAGATACTCAATGAACTCGGGACCGACGGTCGTAACGTCACCAGCACCCATAGTGAGCAGCAGGTCGCCCTCGCCCACCATCTGCTCGAGCTCCTGATTAAGCTCAAGACGGCTGGAGCAGTACACGACCTCCTTGCCAGGATGCTTGGCGCGCACGGTATCGGCGAGCATCTTAGAGGTGACACCCGGAATGGGCATCTCGCCAGCCGAGAACACATCAATCAGCAGCAGTTTATCGGCATTGGCAAATGCATCGGCAAAGTCGTCGCACAGGGCCTGCAGGCGCGAATAGCGGTGCGGCTGGAACACGACGTCGACATGCTTGTAGCCCAGCGACGAAGCGGCAGCAAGCGTCGCCTTGATCTCGGTGGGGTGATGGCCGTAATCATCGACCACGGTGATGCCATCGATATCGCCCACGTGGGTAAAGCGACGGCGGACGCCCTCAAAGCTCGAGAGCGCCTTGGCGGCGGAGTCGATGTCAAGGCCCAGGACATGGGCGACGGTGAGCACCGCCGTGGCGTTGAGCATGTTGTGGCGACCGGGATTGCTCTTGATCTCCACAGCATGCTCAGTGCCGTCCTCAAAGCGAACGATAAAGTCACTCTGGATGCCCTTGACATCCGGGTGCATGCAGACGATGTCGTTGCTCTCGGCAAAGCCGTAGGAAAGCACGTGACGGCCCGTCGACTTGGCGAGCTCGACCAGATGCGGGTCCTCACCGCAGACGATGACGGTGCCGTCCTCGCCCACCAGGCTCATGAATTTGGCGAAAGTTGCCTCGATCTCCTCGATACCCGAGTAGTGATCGAGGTGGTCGGCCTCGACGTTGGTCACAATGACCACGTTGGGGTTCAGGAACAGGAAGGAGCTGTCGGACTCGTCGGCCTCGGCGACAAAGTAGTCGCCCGAGCCGTTCTTGCCGTTCGTGTCATAGCCCTCGACAATGCCGCCGATCAAGAAGCTCGGATCCAGGCCCATGCGGTCGAGCATGGTGGCGCACATCGAAGACGTGGTGGTCTTGCCATGCGTGCCGGCAACAGCGACGGTGGTGTAGCCGTGGCCCAAAGCAGAGAGCATCTTGGCACGGGGCCACACGGGAATACCAAGCTCGCGAGCGCGCACGAGTTCGGGGTTGGACTCCGGAATAGCGGTAGAGACAACAACCACGTCGGGCTTGACCTCGTCGATCGTGGCGGCCTCATGGCCCACATGCACCTTCACACCAGCGCGGGTAAGCTGGCGGATATAACGTGACGTCTTAAGGTCGGAGCCGGTAACGGCATAACCGCGCTCGTGCAGAACGAGGGCGATACCGCTCATGCCGGCGCCGCCGATACCGATAAAGTGGGCGCTCTTAAACTCGGGCGCGGAGGTTGCAGTCTGGGAATCAGCCATGTGCTCGTGTACTCCTTGCGTAAACACTGCCTGTAACCCGTTAACTGTACCGCACCAACCGCATCAGCGCGAGGGCGACCGACGATATCCCGTCTAACTAACGCAAACCCTCTACCGCATCCGCCAGAAGAGCGGCGGCCCTATCCTGAGCCAGACCACGCGCCGCCTGACGCATGGCGTCGCGCGCCGCCGCGTCATCGACCAGGTGCAGCAGCTCATCGGCAAAGGCAGAACCGTCGATATCGGCATCGGCGCAGAGCACGCCGGCCCCGGCGTCGACCAGATAACGGGCATTGGTGGTTTGGTGATCGGCCGTGGCGTGCGGGTACGGCACGAGCACCGAAGGCACGGCGAGTGCAGCGATCTCGGCCACGCTCGATGCGCCCGAACGCGAGAGCACCAAATCGGCAGCAGCCAGCATATCGCCCATGTTGTCGATGTAAGGCTGGACGCGGTAACGCTTCGCCTCCTCGGGCGTCAGCGCCAAAGCGCGCTCGGTCTCCTCAAAGCCGTCGGCACCCGTCGAATGCAACACATAGAGGTTCTTGCGCGAAAGCAGCTCGTTTTTGAGCGAAGCCACGCGCTCGTTGAGGTGCTGGGCGCCAAGTGAACCACCAAAGACGAGCAGCAGCGTAGCGTCCTCGGGAACGCCAAGTGCCTTGCGGCCGCGAGCGCGATCGCCCTCGATTACCGAGCGACGTACGGGGTTGCCGGTCATGAGCACGTGGCCAGGGTCACCTTCGCGCTCAAAGACCGAACGCGCTGCCGGCACCGAGATGCACACGCGGGCGGCGTGGGAGTTCATCATCTTGTTGGCCAGGCCCGGAACAGAGTTCTGCTCATGCAGCAGATACGGAACGCCCGCGCCCTTACACCACCCCAGCAGCGGAACCTCGACATAGGCACCAAAACCAATGGCGGCATCGGGCTTGCCAACCTTTGAGAAATGACTGGCGAGCGCACGTTTGGCCTTGTTGACACGCCACAGCGAGGTCAGCGCCGTCCAAGGACGGGAGCGGTCGAAGCCCGTGACCGTAATGGGCACAAAATCAAACCCAGCCTCGGGGACCAGACGACCCTCGAGCTTGCGCGACTGGCCCACGAACACAACGTGGTGACCACGGTCACGCAGCTCTTCGGCCAAGGCGAGCGCGGGGTTGATGTGTCCTGCCGTGCCGCCGGCTGCAATAGCAACGGTCATTTTATCGGTCATGGTAGTCCCTTCGTACACGCGGTCCCTGGTCGTCGGTGCGCAGACGCGCCGACGGGTCCGAGTTCAAATCGATTCGATTATATCCGCCGCCCGCGTTGCGAGGGCTGGGGCGCTGCGGACGGCCTTGCGGAGCCGTTCGCGAGCGTGGACGAGCTGCCGGCTCGGATGCAGAACCATCCAGAACGGTAAAGCCGCTACGCGAAGGTCGTTCACCGCGCACATGGGCTACGCCGGCGGTGCTCTCGTCCATAACGGCAAAGCTCTCACGGCGACGGTCATACTCATCGCGGCGGGCGCTCTCGTACGAAACGCGCAGGATCAACCCGGCAAGCATAAGCGACACAATGATCGACGAACCGCCGTAGCTAATAAACGGCAACGGTTTGCCCGTCATGGGAAACACGTTGAGGATGCCCAGCGCGTTAATCAAAAACTGCACCGCGAGAATGACCGCGGAGCCAGACGCCATGAGCGCGCCCCGGCGATCGGTCGCCTGCTCGGCAATGCGAAACGCCGAGTAAATCAGCATCGCAAACACCAAGAAGAACAGCACGGTTCCGACAAAACCGACTTCCTCGCCAATGATGGCCAGGATGTAGTCGTTGTGCGCTTCGGGCAGATACGAGTACTTCATGGTTGAGTTGCCGATGCCGCGGCCGAACAGACCGCCCGAGGCAAAGGCCATGATGGCAAGCGTGGCCTGATAGCCGTCACCATACTCGTCGGCCCAAGGGTTCAAGGCAACCTGAATACGCACCATACGGTACGGCTCTGCGACAAGCGCAATCACAATCACGAGAATGCCGAAGATTAGCACGCCGATGATAAATCTGGGGTCGAGACCCGCAAACAACGCCATGCACATGAGGGTCAACAGGATGATCAGGACAGTACCGAAATCGGGCTGGATAAAGATCAGAAAGAGCGAAATGCCCAGGTAGATGCCCATCTTGCGAAGGAATTCGTTGATGTTGCCACCGGGCGAAAAGAAGCGATCAAGCATGATGGCCGAATACGCAATGGCAAATGGCTTTAAAAACTCGGAAGGCTGGAACTGAATGCCGGCGATGTTGAGCCAGCGCGTGGCGCCGCGGCTGCCGCTGCCCACCAAGAACACCAGAAGCAGTAGCCCTATCATGCCGATAAGGAAGATCCTGAGCACATCCTCCCCAAACCAGCTGTCCGGCAAAACGCGCACGATGGCAATCAGCGCCAGAACACCGACCACGGCAAACGCGGCCTGTCGACCCAGAAAAAACGTCGCCGAGCCATTCTCGTGCAGCGCCTCGACCGAAGACGCCGAGTACACCATCAGCAGGCCAAAGCATACCAAGGTAAACAAGCAGGCCATGAATATCAAACGGGGGCGCATGATACGGGCGGGAACGCCGGCAATATAGCGTTCGCTAAACGACTGCCCGCCGCGGCTGGAACGCGGTGTGGTGCGACGTGAGGAAGCACGGTCCGAGTCGGGCCTCCTCATACCTTGTCGGGGGCTCTCCTCTCTCACCGCAACCCCTATTCCATTTGTGATTTCGCTGTAGCGGCAAGCTGAGCCACGTAGTCCTTAAACACGCGGCCGCGCTCCTCATAGCCCGAGAACTCATCGAACGAAGAGCAGGCAGGAGAAAGTAAGATCACGTCACCACGGCTCGAAAGCGAACGGGCAACGTCCACGGCGTCGCGCAGGTCATCCGCCTGGGCGATATCCACATCGCCATCGACATCAGCCTCGTCCATAGCGGCGGTGAAGCGCTCGCGCGCATCGCCAAAGCAGACGACCGAGCGCACGTTGTCCATAACGACGCGCGCGAAGTCCGTGAGCGGAGTGCCCTTATCGTGGCCGCCGAGCAGCAAGATCACGTCGTCATCGGGAAATGCCGTCAGTGCCTTCTCGACCGCATCGGTGTTAGTCGCCTTGGAATCGTTGACGTAGCGCACGCCGTCAATCTCGCCACACGGCTCCACGCGGTGCTCGAGCGGCTGGAACGAGGCCAGACCGCGGCAGACACCGTCGACATCGGCACCGACTGCCAAGGCAGCCGTGGCAGCGCACAGGGCATTGATAACATTGTGATGGCCCGAGATCTTGAGCTCGGATGTAGCGATGAGCGGGGTCTCGACACCCTTCAGACGCACGATCATCTTGCCATCGCGCACAAAGGCGGCATCCTCGCCCTCAGGCTCGTCAAAGGCAACCTTGCAGATGCGACGACCCGGCGTGTAGATGAACTCATCGAACTCGTGAATGCCGGCGTCTTCGACGTCGACAACCGCCAGATCGTCATCGACCATATTGTCAAACAGTTTGATCTTGGCAAGCGCATAGTTCTTATGGCTCTTATGCCAGCCCAAGTGGTCGGGAGTGATGTTGAGCAGCACCGCCACGCGGGGGTGGAGCTCGGTTGTCGTAGCAATCTGATAGCTCGAGAGCTCAGCCACAAACCACTCGTTGTGGGCTCGGCCGTCAATCTCGTTGACCGGCGGCTCGCCGATGTTGCCGACAGCAACGCTGGCCTCGCCGGCAGCCTTGAGCAGATAATCAGTCAGCGACGTGGTGGTCGTCTTGCCGTTGGTGCCCGTGATGGCAATCCAGTTATCGGGAGACAGGCGATAGGCAAACTCGGGCTCACCCATAATCTGGGCGGCATGTTCGCGCCCGGCCTTAAAGAAGCCCGAGAACTCCGAGATGCCCGGGCACGTCACGCATACGTCATAGGCGCCCTCGACCTGTTCGGTCCCATAGACAAACGACGCACCAGCAGCCTCGAGCGCACGCGTGGCGTCATTGGGCTCAGAGGTGCCGCCGCCATACACGGTAACGGCGCTTACGCGCTCGGGATGTGCCAGCGCCCAGCGGGCGACATCGAGACCGGATTTGCCCTGACCCAAAACGAGCAGGCTAAAGACATCAGCAAGAGACATGAAAGACCACTATCCCAACTGGAAGAACAGAGCAAGGCCAACGGCACCAAAGGCCGCAGCGATAATCCAAAAACGGATGACGACCTTGGTCTCGGCCCAGCCCTTCTTTTCGAAATGATGATGGATGGGCGCCATAAGGAAGACGCGCTTGTGCGTAAAGTGGAAGTAGACAACCTGAATCATGACCGACAGGGTCTCAACGATAAACAGGCCACCGATGATGAGGGAGACGACCTCGGTGTTGGTCATGATGGACGTGCATGCAAACGCAGCGCCCAGGGCAAGCGAGCCGGTATCGCCCATAAAGATGCTCGCCGGATAGCAGTTGAACCACAGAAAGCCCAAGCAGGCACCGGCACACGCGGTGCAGAAGATGGACAGGTTCACGTCTCCGTGCAAAAACGCCATCGCAGCCATGGCGAGCATGGCAATCATGGAGGTGCCGCCAGCAAGACCGTCAAGGCCATCGGTCAGGTTCACGGCATTAGAAAGACCGGCGATCATCAGCCAGCAAAAGACAATGTAGAGCCACGGGAACGAAAGGCCGCAGATGGTGGTCGAAAGAACACCGAGGTCAATCGTCAGGCCGCCGGGAAAACGAATCTCGGGGGCAACGCCGCACCAGTTAACGGCAAGTACCGTAAAGGTGACACAGATAATGGTTAGGCCGATCATCTTGGCATGGGGCGTCAGACCGAGAGAGCGCCCATGCGTAACGGAGGTCAGGTCGTCGATCAGGCCCAGCACGCCGGTCGCCAGCGTGGCAAGCAGCACGAGCACGAGCTCGGTGGTGAGCTTGCCCATCAGCAGGCAGGTCAGCGAGATCGCGACGAGGATGACAACGCCACCCATGGTGGGCGTTCCCTGCTTAACCAAATGACGCTTGGGGCCGTCGGCACGAACCTGCTGGCCGATACCCTCGACCTTGAGCAGCTTGATCCACCACGGCATGAGCAGCAGCGCAATGGCAGCGGCGATGCCAAGCCCCAAAAAAGCCTGATACGTTGGATACGAGGGATTGCCGAACATGGGCTAGCACACACCTTCCACAAAGCGGTCGAGCTCAACAAAGCGGGAACCCTTGACCAGTACAACATCATGTTTTTCAAGCGCGCCGCCCATGCGGTCGAGCACCTGCTGATAATCGGAGAACACCTGGATGCGGTCCTCGTCCATACCCATCATGCACGCGGCATCGGCCATAAGCTGGGCCAGCTCACCACCCACGCACGCCAGCATGTCGAGCTTCTTGGCGGCGGCATAGGCGCCCACGAGCTCATGCATGCGAGGAGCCTCATCGCCCATCTCGCCCATCTCGCCCAGGATCGCCATGCGAGACCCCGTGCACGAAAGCGAGCACAGTAGATCGAGGCCAGCAGCCATGGATTCGGCACTGGCGTTATAGGAATCGTCGATGACGCGGGCACCGCTCTTGGCGCGCTTGATCTCCTGGCGGTGACCGGTGATCGTGAGGCCCCTAAAGGCAGCATCGATCTGCTCGGGCGTCAGGCCCAGGCGATAGGCAACCGCGGCGGCCTTAACGGCATTTGGGACGGACTGCACGCCGGGGATGGCAAGCATGGTATCGATCGTCTCGCCCTGGCCAAAATCGAGCGTAAAGACCGGACGGCCCTCGTCATCAACACGAATGTCGCGGGCACGGACCTCATCATCGTCCGAGACGCCGGCCAGCATCACGTCGATACCAGCAGGCTGGGCGAACGTATCGCGAATGAACGGCGTAAAGTCGTCCTCGCCGCCCAAAACCAGCAGCGGCAAGAAGTCGCCGGCGGCGCACATACCCTGGACAATCTCGGCCTTAGCGCGGGCGATGTTCTCGCGGCTGCCCAAAATGCCGATGTGAGAGGTACCAATCTTGCTCACGATGGCAAGGTTGGGATTGGCGGACTGGGACAGGCGCTCAATCTCGTGGAAATGGTTCATGCCCATCTCGAGCACCAGGACCTCGGTATCGGCCGGAGCGGAAAGCACCGTGAGCGGCATGCCGATCAGGTTATTGAAATTGCCCTTGGTGGCCCAGACACGATAGCGCTTGGCGAGCACGGCGGCGAGCACGTCCTTGGTCGTCGTCTTGCCGATGGAACCGGTAATGCCAACGACCAGGCAGCCAAGCTCCAGGCGATACGTGTGCGCCAAACGCAGCAGAAACTCCTCGGGATCATCGGTCAGCAGGATGGCGCACCCCTTGTCCTGCGCCAGCGAGACCAGCTCGGCCTCGGGCTCACGCGTCATCACGACGGCGCCGGCACCCGACTGGACGGCACGGGAAGCAAAATCATTGCCGTCGACGTTTTCACCGGGAAAGGCGACGAAAATCGTCCCTTCCTCGACCTGGCGCGAGTCGATAACGCACCCGCGGCATACCCGATCGGCTTCTCCCGTCACGGTTCGGGCCCCTGTTGCGGCCGCGAGGTTGTTGACGGCGATCTCTATCATTGCAGCTCCCCTGTAAACCTAATAATGCTATCGGCGTATTGTATCCCAGCGCCGCACATGCGTGGTGCAGGGCATGTGAACACCCTCATATGGGACAACAAACCACGCCCCAAAGATTGTAACCCCCTACTTCGTGTGCGGGATACCCAGCACGTTGAGCGCGTTGGCCATAATGGACTGGAACGGCACCGCAGCGGCATCTGAGCCGCTCGGCGTTCCGTCGAGCGTGATATAGCACAGCACCTTGGGCGATTGTGCCGGTGCAAAGCCCATAAAGGACGACATGTAGTTCTCCTTGAGGTAGCCGCCGTTCTCGTCGGCACGTTCGGCCGTACCGGTCTTACCCGCCACGTCATAGCCGTCAACCGCGCCGCCAACGCCCGTTCCCTCGGACACGACCGTCTGCATGCACGACGTCACCTGGGATGCGGCGTCCTCCGAAATCGCGCGCTCACCTTCGCCCCAGTCCTTCTCGTCGCCTTTGCTGGACTTATAGAAGTGCGGTGTCATCATCACGCCGCCGTTGGCGATGCCGCCCACGGCACGTGCGATCTCAATCGGCGAGACGGACAGTGCCTGTCCAAAGCTCATCGAGCCCAGCGTGGCGCCGTCATACTGGTCACGCTCCTTGACGATACCCAGGCTCTCTCCCGGAAAATCGACACCCGAGCTGTGACCGATGCCCCACTTGTCCACATAGGCGGCAAAGTCGTCGGCACCGATCTTGCGCCCCACTAGGACAAAGCCCACGTTGGACGAACGGCGCATCATCTCGCGCACATCCATGGTCATGGCATAGTCGCGCTTGTCGGCATCGGTGACGGTATCGTCGCCCACCTTGATGCTCGCCGGCACCTCAAACGACGTACTCGATCGCACGACGCCCAAGTCGAAGCCGGCGCCCGCCACGAGCGTCTTAAAGACCGAGCCGGGCTCGTAGGCGTCGGTGACCAGGCGCAGATTCATATCCTCGGTCTTGGCATTCTCCAGATCGGTCTGGTCGTAGGTCGGGTACGAGCAGGCTGCCAAAATCTCGCCTGTCGTAGGATCGGTGACCAGCGCCGAGCCGTTCTTGGCCTTAGTCTTCTCAACTGCCTCTGCCAGGGCATCCTCGGCCGCACGCTGGATATTGACGTCGAGCGTCGTCACGATATCAACGCCGTCGACCGCAGCCACCTTTTTATAGGCACCGCCCGCGATATAGCTGCCGTCCCTCGCGCGCTCGCGTACGAGAGAACCGTTCGTGCCGGTCAGAAGCTTGTTGTATTGCTTTTCGAGACCCGTCAAGCCGTCGTTGTCTACATTCACTACACCCAGCACCTGCGATGCCAGATTGCCGTATGGATATACGCGCTTCATGGCCTGCTCAAAAAGCACGCCGGGCAGGTTCTTCTTCTCCAGCGCCGCAACATCGTCTTCGTCCACCTGGCGCTTGATATACACCCAGGTTCCATCGGACTCAACGAGCTTGCGGCAGGTCTTTTTATCGATTCCAGTTGCCTTGACCAGCGCCGACACCGTCTTGTCAACATCCTCGACAAGCTGCGGGTTCACGGCGATGTTGCGACATTCGACCGACGACGCCAACACGTTGCCGTTGCGGTCGTAGATGGTGCCGCGTTTGGCATAGAGGGTCTGCGCAAGCAGGCGGCGCGCATCGGCACGCTCGCGCAGTTTATCGGCTTCGACAATTTGATAGTCGGCAAGGCGAAAGACGCCCAAGCCCAAGCCAAGCCCGATGAAGCCCATGACGGCTTTGCGGCGAGGCAGAGGCGCGCCTGTGAGCCATTCGGTCGACGAACTCTTGCGCGACCTGGTGTTATGCACTTGAGGGCCGCCCGAGCCGCGAAGTCGCGACGCCGGGTCGTTGCCACGGGACCGCCCGGCGTTGTAAGATTGCCGACCCGTTCCTTGATAACCAGAACGTCCCCGCGACGAGGGACGTCCAGAACCGCGGCCCCCATCGGAACCGCGGCGATAGTCATTTGTCATACTCAGCTACCGTCTTGCTACTGAGCGGTCGCGGTCGCGTTGGCGCCCGCGGCTGCATCCTGCGAAAAGTCAAGTGTAACGCTCTCGCTGGGCTCCACCATGCCATAAGCGCCCGCAAGGTCGCGAATGCGCGTGTCGGCGCCGTAGACCGAATGCATGACCTCCAGGTCGGAGCTCTCATCGGTCGCCTTTTCGAGCGTGTTGGTAAGCTCGGCGTTGCTGTTGAGCACCTGGGCCGTAACGCCGGCGAGCGCCACGCGGGCGACGCCGATCGTCATGAAGATAGCCGCAATGATGCAAAACGTTTTAAGAACGCTCATGAAAACCGGGCTTACCGCCTGGTTTGCCTGACGGCCCGCGCCCGTGTAGACATCAAAGCGCGGCGCGCGCTGCTCACGGGGAGCAACGGGGGCCTGCGGCGTCTCACGATAGGCGGGCATGGCGTTCATATCATAGGCGAGTGCTGCGCTTGAAGTGTTGTAGCCCATGATATGCCGCCTCCCATCCCGAGTACGTTGGTAGTGTGTTTAAGCTTCGTTTATGGTGCGAGCGGGAGGTCCAATATCGCGCGGTCGCGTCTACAGACGCTGCGCCACGCGGATTTTGGCTGATCTCGCCCGAGGGTTGCGCTCAACCTCATCAGGCTGGGCAACCAGGGGTTTGCGGGTGATGACCTTGAGTATCGGCACGTTGCCGCACACGCACACCGGAATCTCCGGCGGACACGTGCACCCCTGGCTCATCTCCTTAAAGTGGTTCTTTACGATACGGTCCTCGAGCGAGTGATACGAGATGACGCAGATACGTCCGCCCGGGTTGAGCCACCTGGTGGCGGCATCAAGCCCTCGTTCGAGCACATCGAGCTCGTGATTGACCTCGATGCGAATGGCCTGGAAACTTTTCTTGGCCGGGTGTCCGCCATGCCGACGAGCGGCAGCCGGGATACCCGCCTTGATGATCTCGACAAATTGGCCGGTGGTTTCGATCGGTTCTTGCTCGCGGCGGCGCACGATCTCGCGCGCGATCTGCGAGGCGAACTTCTCTTCGCCGTAGACGCGTAGAATCCGGGCGAGGTCGTGTTCGTTATAGGTGTTGATGACCTCAGCTGCGTTTAAGGTGTTATTACCCGGATCCATCCGCATGTCCAATGGGGCGTCCTCGTTATACGAAAAGCCCCTGCCAGGGATATCGAGTTGCGGTGACGAAACGCCCAAATCGAACAGGAAGCCATCGACCCCGGGCACCTCGGCCGAGCAAAGAAGCTCGTCCAAGTCGCCGAAGTTGCCCTTCAGCAGCCGGTGCGGAACGCCGGGAACCTCGCGGTCCAGACGGGCGCCAGCGGCCTCGAGGGCCATGTCGTCCTGATCGACGCCGAGCAAAAGGCCCGTCTCCCCCACCTGCGCGGCCATCTTTACCGAATGGCCGGCACCGCCAAGGGTGCAATCGCAGACAACGGAGCCGCTCTTTAGCCGCAGCGACTCAAGCACTTCGCCGAGCATGACAGGTTCATGCCGATATTCTTGTGTCAAGATCCCACGCTCCATCCGTTACCCGTGCCTTGCCCTTACGAGAAGAAGAGGTCCAGCAGGGCCTCATCGTCATCGTCCTCATCGGCCGCGGCGCGATCCCAAACCTCAAGGTGGTCGTAGTTGCCCACAACCGTGACCTCGCGGTCGAGGTTCGCCTGCTTGCGGAGAGACTCGGAAAGACCGATACGACCGGCACTGTCCACATCCATCGACGTGGTGCGCTTGTTGATCGCCCTCATGAGCTTCTGGTCATTAATGTCACGCGGGTTAAAACCCTCGTGGCCCTCACGACCCGCGAAGAGTCCTTCGACCCACTTATCGAAGGCCTCGGCAGAGAACACGTACAGAGCATCGACATCCAGGGCTTTGAACACGCGAACGTGCTCTCCAAGCTCCTCGCGAAGGGGTGCAGGCAGGGACAGACGACCTTTTGCATCGAGATTGCGCTCGTATGCACCAGTCATTCCCATGTGCGCCCTCCCCTCGGTTACTCAGATGGCACGTACGCGGGGAACCACCCCGCTTGTCGACGTCATTAATAATATGGGGAACCGCCCCATTTTTCAACACCTTTCCCACCCCTGTCTCTTATACACATCTCCGAGCCCACGAGACGCTACGCTATCTC
>CABRIC010000015.1 GCA_902470905.1 uncultured Collinsella sp.
CTCGGAGATGTGTATAAGAGACAGGAGTACCCGGTCATCGTTGGCAAGCGCTTCCTGTCCGAGGGCGACAAGGTCCTGATTATTGACGACTTCCTGGCCAACGGCTGCGCGCTCGAGGGTCTTATCAAGATCTGCGAGGCTGCGGGTGCCGAGGTATCCGGTATTGGCATTGCGGTGGAGAAGGGCTTCCAGGGCGGTGGCGATAAGCTCCGCGAGCGCGGCTTCCGCGTCGAGAGCCTGGCCCGTATCGCCGATATGGACTGCGAGACCGGCGAGATCACCTTCGCCTAAGTGCGCAACACAAGCGATTGGTATGCGATGTGACAAAGGGACTGTCCCTTTGTCACATTTTTTGTATGAGGGGAGGTGTTGATATGGATGAGAACAAGATGGGATGGCGTGAGTATGCGCACTATGCCGAGATGTCGGTCGAGGAGTTGGCACGCGATTGCGAGGTTCAGGTGTTTCGCGCGACGGGCCCGGGCGGACAGGGCGTCAACACGACGGACTCGGCGGTGCGCATGAAGCATGGGCCCACGGGGATTACCGTGACGGCGCGCGAGAGCCGCAGTCAGTTCCAAAACCGTAGCAGCTGCCTGCGTAAGCTGCGCGCTGAGCTTGAGCGTCGCGGGCGTCCACCGCGCCGACGCGTAAAGACCAAGGTGCCTCAGCGCTCTCGCCAGCGCAGGCTCAATGACAAGCACTTCAACGCCATTAAAAAGGCCAACCGTCGCAAGCCGGGCAGCGACGAATAGCCTCCTCATAAGTTGCGGTGAAATAGGGATTGTTTTGCGTTTTTAGCTGCATAAACAGTCCCTATTTCACCGCAACTTAGGGATGGCTAGCGGGTGGGGTGCCAGACGTGGAGGGCGCCGCCGAGGACGTCGACCTCGATGCGCGAGGCGACGATGGGCTCGCCGTCGGCTTGGATGGGGTAGTCGGGCTCCTCAAAGGTGAGCTCGGCATGGCGGCAGCGGCGCATGCGAACCGGCGGCAGCTTGGTATGGTGGCCGTCCTTGGCCGAAAGAAACATAGGCAGGGCAATCGCGCGAGGGACGGGGCCGCAGGCGTAGCAGACGTCGAGCATGCCGTCGCAGGGGTCGGCATCGGGACAGATGCGATAGCCCGAGCCATACGTGGGACCCAGCTGAATCGCCATGATGATCGTCCTCACGCGCTCGGCGGGCGCCCCGTCAAAGCTGACTGTCATGGGGTAGTTGCGATAGCGCAGGCCAAACTGCTCAAGTCCCGAGAGGGTGTAGAGCGGTGCGCCCGTCAAGCCGGTCTTTTTGCGCAGCTCGGTGGTGCCCAGGCCGATGGCGGCATCGATGCCGACCGAAAGCGTCTGGTCGTAGTACTCAACGGAAGCCTCGCCGCTACCGTTTGCGGGGTTCCATGAGCGAATGCGCCCGATGTCCTGACGCTGCAGCTCGCAGGTGAGCAGCGCGCCAAAATCCTTGCCGGAGAAATCGTCGATACCGAGGGTCTGGGCAAAATCGTTGCCGGAGCCCACGGGCAGGACGGCAAGAGCGGGGCGGGCGTCCTCCTTTTGCGTCATAAGCCCGTTGACGACCTCGTGGATCACGCCGTCGCCGCCAAGGGCGATAACGGTGCGATAGCCCTGAGCCTGGGCGGCCAGCTCCTTGGCGTGTCCCATACGTTCGGTTAGCACCAGGTCAAACTGGGATGCGCGTGCGGTCATGTCCAAAAAGCGTTGCAGGCGCTCGGCAACTTCGCGTGCCGCACCCGACTGGGCGGCTGGGTTGGCGATGATGAGCGTGCGACCAAAATCAGTTCCGTGCATGGGGTGACTCCCGGCGTATGACGTGACGGTGCGGTCTCGCTCGGGTCGAATTGCTCCCGATTGTGGCTGCACGGCGAATACTAACGTCTACTCTATCAGGTCGTTGTGGCGCTCGATAGCCTCTGCCACCGTGCCGCCCTCGTCCACAATAAGCGAGCGGCGCTTGGGTGAGATGATGCGCTGGGCGGGGTACACGCCGCGGTGGCCGCCGGCGAGATAGCTGATAAACGCCACGATCACGAAGAAGCCGGCGGCCGTGCCGTGGAACAGGTCGATGGCCATCATACAGGTGGTGATGGGCACGTTGAGGCCGGCGCAGAAGACGCCGAGCAGGCCGAGAGCCGCCAGAAAACTGGGGTCGAGACCGGTGAGGCAGCCGATCCAGCCACCGAGTGCCGCACCGATGCCAAACAGGGGCGTGACCTCGCCGCCTTGGAAGCCCGCGCCCAGGGTAAGCGCTGTGACGACCAACTTGATGGCTGCGTCCGCCAGGGTGGTGTTGCCTGCAAATCCGGCGCCGGAAAGCCACGTGGAAAGGCCGGCGTAGTCCCAGGCGTCGAGGAGGGCATAGGCGGCCAAAACCACGAGTGCGCCGATGAGTGCGCGAACAAGGTAATTGGTGATAAAGCGACCGTACAGGCTCTTGACGGTTCGAACCGACCAGGCAAAGAGACGTGCCGTCAGACCGAAGATGATGGCGCTGATAACAACGATGACAACCGTCCGTGGTGTCATGGTGGGAACGCTGGCGATGACATTCGCTTCGTACTCGGTACCCAGGGCGAGTGATGTAAAGTAGCCGGTAAACGAGGCGACCAGACAGTAGATGCCCGCGGTGTAGTCGATCTTGCCGATAAAGCACATTTCCATGCCAAAGAACGCGCCGGCAAGGGGCGAACCGAATACGGCGCCAAAAGCGGATGAGATGCCGGCGAGCATGAGGTCGTGGTGGTCATGCTTTTTGAGGTGGGCGAGGCTCGAGATGTTGCTGGCGATGGTGCCGCCAATCTGCACCGCGGCTCCCTCGCGACCGGCCGACCCGCCCGTGAGGTGCGTGAGCGTGGAGCAGACGAAGGTGAGAACGGCCATGCGCATATGGATAAGGCGTGTGCCCAGGGCGGAGTCGATGACCAGGTTGTTACCTCGTTTGGCGGCAAGGCCGTGGTTTTTGTACACCCATGCGGTGGCAACGCCCACAACGGGAAGCAACGCGTAAATCCACACGTGGTGCTCGCGATAATCGGTCGCGATATTCAGCGAGGCCAAAAATGCCCAAGCGGCAACACCCATGGCGAGCGAGACGATGACGACGAGCGCGAGCAGTTTGGCGCTTGCAAACAGGTTGCGGGCGTTGCGGCGTGTGTCGGCGGCCAAGAGCTGCTCGGAGCGGGTGAGTTGACGCCTGCCGGCCATGATGACGTCGCTAAGGGAGAAAAAGCCGCCATCGTCGAGCGGCTGGGAATGATCCTGCGCTTCGTTTGCGCTTTCGGGTTTGTTGTTATGAGCCATATATTCCTCTTTTAGGTTGCAACGCAAGCATTATAAAACGCGGCAAGCGCGACGAGCCGGTGGGTTGGTTTCCATTCTGTTTCGCGGCTTGCGGCCGACAGGTGTATTTGCGGGTACAGGCCAAATCGCGGTCGCGCGTCGGGGATTATACTGAGACAAGCATAAAGAATCGGCGCTCCTGTTGTGCGCCGTGGCATTAAGAGGTGCATATGGCAGAGAAACTCATTCCGCTGGAGGACGCGCAGTCGATTGTTCTGTCGCACGTTGCTCCGACCAATCTCGTAGAGATTCCCGTGTGGCAGGCGGCTGGTTTTCCCTTGGCCGAGGATGCTGTGGCCGATATCGACATTTCGCCGTTTGCCAACAGCGCTATGGACGGATATGCCGTGCGCTCGGCGGACTTGGCGCAGGCGTCTGGTGAGACGCCGGTGACGCTCGACGTTATCGGACACGAGGCTGCGGGCCATGTGTTTGAGGGTGCTCTTGGCCCGGGCGAGACGGTCCGCATTATGACAGGCGCGCCGGTGCCCGAGGGTGCCGACGCCGTAGTGAAATACGAGATCGTCGAGGTGCTTGACGGCGATGGCAACGAGGGCTCGCACGTCCTCTTCTCGGCGCCGGCCAAGGTGGGGGAGAACGTTCGCTCTGCCGCCGAGGAGGCCCATGCCGGCGATGTTGTGATACACGCCGGCGAGGTCGTGGCTCCGGCGGGCGCGGGCCTGCTGGCAAGCGCCGGTTACGCGAGCGTGAAGGTGCACGCTGCCCCACGTGTGGGCATCATCTCGCTGGGCACGGAATTGGTCGCACCGAGTAAAGTACCGGCGCGCGGTCAGATTCGCGATTCCAACTCCTCGGCGTTGATGGCCGAAGCACTCGATGCAGGAGCCGAGCCCGTGTTCTACGGCATTGCGTCTGATGATGAGCAGGCGATTGCCGAGCTCGTGCATCGCGCGGTGCAAGAGTGCGATTTTGTCATTACGAGCGGAGGCGCCTCGGCGGGCGATTACGACTATGTGACGGCACTCGTCCGGCGCGAGGGCGAGGTGCTGTTCGATCGCATCTCGATGCGTCCGGGCAAGGCCATCACGTTTGGCTTGCTCGGGGGTAAGCCCTACCTGGGGCTTTCAGGCAATCCGGCTGCGGCGTATGTGGGCTTTGAGATGCTCGCCCGTCCGGCGATTCGCAAGATGCGCGGCTTTGCCGAGGGTCCGCGTCCCGTGCAGCAGGCGACGCTCACACACGGTGTGAAAAAGCGCCAGGACCGACGCTTCTTCGATCGCGCCACGGTTTTGCGCGACCCCAAGACCGGTGAGCTGATGGTGACCGAGGCCAAGACGCAGAATTCGGCGCTGCTCGGCACGATGCAGCGGGCCAACTGCCTGCTGCGTATTGACGAAGGACCGTGCGAGCTCAAGGCGGGAGATGTCGTGGACGTTGTTCGCGTCGACCTGCCCGAGGGCACCGTGTTGTAGGAGGAATGCTGTGGAGTTGAAGATATCGATTGTGACGTGCTCGGATACGCGTGATCTTGCCCAGGACGAGGCTGGAGCCGCACTCGAGGAACTTATCGAGGCACAGGGCTGGACGGTCGCCTCACATGTGGTCGTGCGCGATGACGTCAGCGAGATTGGTGATGCCATTGTGGAAGCCGCCGGTGAGTGCCACGCCAATGTCGTGCTCACCTGCGGCGGCACGGGGCTTTCGATGCGCGATGTGACGCCCGAGGCGACGCGTGCCGTCTGCGACCGCGATGTGCCGGGTATTGCAGAGGCGATTCGCGCGTACTCCATGACCAAGACGCGCCGCGCCATGCTCTCGCGCGCTATTTGCATGCAACGAGGTCATACACTTGTCGTAAACTTTCCCGGTTCTACGAAGGCCGCCCGCGAAAGCTGGGAGGCCATAGCAGACCAGCTGGAGCATGCGGCTCAGATGACAGCGGGCGGCGGACATACCAACTAAGCGGTTTACCTGCGGCGGGGCGACCTGAACGGCTGCTCCGCCTTTGTTTTCCACCGAAGCGACGCCGAGGTGCACGCTAACTCGAAACTATATTCTCTGACGAGAATAATTTCTCACTACTATTATTCGCGTGAAAGTATAATCTGATTGCAGATTATAGCCCGCGGTGGGGTACCCGGGCACAAGGTCCGAAAGGGTTGAATATGTTCGATATGGTTTCTCGCCGCGGATTCGTCTCGCTTTCTGCTGTCGCCGCTGCCGGCCTTGGTCTTGCCGGCTGCTCGGGCAGCAAGACGTCCGAGCCGGCCGGATCCGATGCCGGTTCTGCCAAGGCATCTTCCAAGAAAGCCGTCGAGCTGCAAGTCTTTGCCGCCAACTCGCTCGAGAAGGCTCTGCCCGAGGTCCAAGAGCTTTACACCGACCAGACCGGCACCACCTTTGCCGACACACAGTTTAAGGCCTCCGGCGACCTCGTTGAGCAGATGCGTGCCGGCGCCACGGTCGACGTGCTCATCACGGCCTCCAAGGGCACCATGGATGACGCTGAGACCGCCGAGCTCGTCGACACCGACACGCGTGAGGACATGTTCGTCAACGACCTCGTGATCATTCGCGCCGAGGGCTCTGACACCAAGGTCGAGGCCATTGCCGACGTTGCGAACCTGGAAGGCATGATTGCCATTGGCGACGCCAAGACCGTTCCCGCCGGCAAGTACGCTAACCAGGCCCTGGCCTCCGTGGGCCTCTACACCGGCATCGAGGGCGACGACGGCGAGTATGCTCCCGAGATCGCCGACAAGGTCGCACTGGCCGATAAGGTCGGCACCGCTGCCGCCTACGTCTCTACAGGCGACTGCGTGGCTGGTTTTGTCTACAGCTCCGATATCTTCCGCTACGACGGCATCGAGGAGGCCTTCGTGTGCCCCGAGGATTCGCACAAGCCCATCGTGTACCCGGGTGCCGTTGCCGAGAGCTCCGAGCATGACGACGAGGCCAAGGCGTTCATCGACTTCTGTCTGACCAACAAGAAAGCTCAGAAGATTTGGGCCAAGTACGGCTTTGAGCTTTCCGAGTAGTGCGGCTTGGCGCGATAATTCCATCGTTTTGTGTCTCACTCCGTCCTTGTATTCGCTTGGAGCTTTTCGTGCTTAATAGATTCCGCATGCTTGTCGCCTGTGCTTTGACCTTCGCGCTTTGCTGGGTGCCGGGATTTGCGTTTGCTGGGGACGCTGAGGACGGAGCCCAGGTTGCCGCGACCGCTCATGGGCTTTCCTATGGGATCGAGGGTTTTGAGCGGTTGGCCAAGGGGACCGCTCGTGCCATGGAGGGCCAGCCTGAGGGCTACCGGTTTCCCGTTGACGAGGACGTGGACCTTGTAGTGGCGCCCGCTGCCGATCGCGTTGTGGTGTGGATATCCTCCAAGGCGGTCGAGAAGTATGGATTGGATCCGCAGGACAACGAGTGCGTATCGGGTCTCAAGGCCCTCGTCTGTGAGCTCGACAGCGCAAACTGCATGGGAGGTGCGCAGCTAGGGGACGTGGATCTTCCTTGGTATGTCACGGCGGAAACAACGTTTGATGCCGGCGGGTATAACTATGGCTTTGACGAGCGTGGTGCGGATGGGGGCCGCTATGTTGTGATTGCATCGGCCTCGGGTGATGCCAAGGGCGGAGCGCGTTGGCTTGATAGCGCTCAAATGGTAGAAGCATCGTCTGTCGTGATGCGGGATGAGCAGGGGCCCTTGACCTCTCTGGCTTCCTTTTTGGGCGACATCGACTATCGCCCGTTTTGGGTGTCCATAAAAACGAGTGGCCTTGCCCTGCTGATCTCCTTTGCGCTGGGCCTGTTCGCCGCGTGGAAGACTATGGGTACCTCGAGTCGCATCAAGGGCCTGCTCGATTCGGTCTTTACGGTTCCTATGGTGCTGCCGCCCACGGTCTGCGGCTTTCTGCTCCTCATGCTGTTTGGCCGCTCGACCGGGGTGGGCCAGTGGCTCATTGCGCACGGCATCTCGATCGTCTTTACCTGGCCCGCGGCGGTGATCTCTGCCGTCGTCGTGTCGTTCCCGCTCGTCTATCGTACGGCGCTCGGAGCCTTCGAGAGCCTCGACACGCAGATGCTCGATGCGGCGCGCACGCTGGGCTGGTCCGAGCGTCGCATCTTTACCAAGCTTATGATGCCGCTCGGCTGGCCCTCGATTGCCGCCGGCACGGTGCTTGCCTTTGCTCGCGCGATGGGCGAGTTTGGCTGCACCCTGTTCTTTGCGGGCAACTACGCCGGCATTACCCAGACCATCCCCATCGCCATCTACTTTGAGTGGATGGGCGGCAACACGTCGGTGGCACTCTTTTGGGTCATCGTCGTAATCGTGTTCAGTTTCTTAGTCATCCTGTTCATCAACATGTACACCGCGCATTCGCAAAAGTATCGCGAGCGTGGTCTCTCCCGTGCGAAGCGCAAACAGGCCGAAGATCTCGCCGGACAGGGCGATTCGCTCGACCCGGCGGGCGGCGATGCCTTGCGTATCGATCGCGAGGCGCTGGCCGAACTTATGCGCGATGACACGGTCGCAAAGGGAGGTCGATAAGCCATGTCGCTCGTTCTGGATATCAAAAAGCGCTATCCCGGGTTTATGCTCGACATGCAGCTTGAGGCCGGCGAGGAGCGTGTGGCGCTGCTGGGCGCCTCGGGTTGCGGCAAGAGCTGTACGCTGCGCTGCATTGCCGGTGTGGAGGCGCCCGACGAGGGCAAGATCGTTGTCAACGGCGCGACCTTTTTTGACTCGGCGGCGGGCATCAACCTGTCGCCTCAGGAGCGAAAATGCGCCCTGTTGTTCCAAAACTATCAGTTGTTTCCCAACATGACGGTGGCCGATAACGTATGTGCCGGTGTAAAGGGCGCGGGCGACGCCGCGGCGCGCAAAAGGCTGGCCGAGCGCTATCTGGGCATTTTCGGTCTGGCTGATTTCGCCGACCGCTATCCCGCGCGCCTCTCGGGCGGCCAGCAGCAGCGCGTGGCGCTCGCGCGCATGGTGGCGGCGCACCCGGGCATCTTTATGTTCGACGAGCCCATGAGCGCGCTCGATGCGTATCTCAAGAGCGCGCTTGAGCAAAACATGCTTGACCTGTTCGACGTATGCAACCGCACCGTGCTCTACGTGAGTCACGATATCGACGAGGCGTGCCGTCTGTGTGAGCGCATCTGCGTTATGCATAACGGGCATGTGGAGGAGATCGGCTCCGTCGAGGACGTGGTCCGCCGGCCGCAAACCTTGGCCGCGCTGCGCTTGACGGGCTGCAAGAACACGAGCCGGGCGCGCAAGATCGGCGACGAAGAAGTTGAAGCCCTCGACTGGGGCATGACCTTTAACGTGGGTCGCGAGGTTCCCGATAATGTGGAGTACCTGGGCATTCGCGCAAGCTACTTCCATGTTGACAATCGCGCTGAGCGGGGTCGCAACAGCTACGACCTGCACGTGGCGCGCGTGAGCGACTCGCGTTTTGAGCGCCTGGTGCTGTTGGATGCGCCGCGGGCCGATGCGCCCACCCGTCTTCAGTGGAAGGTCAACAAGGTGAGCATGCCTGTCGACGAGCTGCCGCAAGCAGGCGAGACGCTGCGCATGCATTTTGATGCCAGCAGGATCCATTTGGTTTGTCGATAGCGCTGGGTAATGCCGTCGGGGTATAAGCCTCGGCGGTTTTGTTTGCCGTTCGCTGAATGAGAGATGACAAACTCTTATTAATCAAGATAATAATTTATTAAACGGCGGCACACGATGCTGTCGTACGAATGTCAACGGTGTTCGCATGGTCGATGACCGTTGATATAGTTGACATCAACTGGTTAAGGAGGGTGCGCACATGCCGCAGACGACATACATTTGCCGCGTTGCCGCGCGTGCCCTATATATCGCTCGGAGCCGCATATGAGCAGGTATGTTCACGGCTCCGGGAGAGACGACGCACAACTAAATAATCGACCGCAAAGCAGGTTCCCTAAAATTCCGGGTTTGAGCACGGTCGGGCAATCGCCGTCCGTCGTGCATCGATACCGTTGTTATCCGATTTTGGTTCGAGAGGGGAACCGTCATGGCTGAAGAATTTGATTTCCATCCGATGTGGGAGAGCCTCGGCATGAATCTTGCCGACCATGATATGCTGCTGGGCGCCGTGGGCCAGATGTACGGGGACATGTTCCTGACGCAGAACAATCGCCCCAAGTCTACGTCCTACCTGGACTTTGTGGCCACCAACATCCACAGCGGCCGCATTAAGGAGATGCTCGACAAGAAGGAGGCCGGCGAGGCCACCAAGATCGTCGGTTCGTTCTGCGTGTATGTGCCCGAGGAGATTGTGCTCGCCTGCGACGGTATTCCCGTGGGCCTGTGCTCGGGTGCCGACTGGGCAACGGACAAGGTCGAGGAGCACCTGCCGCGCAACACCTGTCCGCTCATCAAGAGCTTTGCCGGCTTTAAGCTGGGCGAGGTCTGCCCCTACATTGAGTCGAGTGACCTGGTGGTAGGCGAGAACACCTGCGATGGCAAGAAGAAGGCCTACGAGTTCTTTGCAACGCAAAAGAACATGTACGTCATGGATATTCCCAACGTGCACGACGAGTCTACGCTCGTGACCTGGAAGGCCGAGGTCAAGAAGCTCGCCGCCAAGATCGAGGAAGAGTGCGGCGTCACGATTACGCCCGAGCGTCTGAAGGCTGCCATCCACGCCGTCAATGAGAAGCGCCGCGCCCTGCAGCGCCTCGCTGCCACGCGCGCTGCCGACCCGGCGCCCATCAGTGGTCTCGACAGCCTGCTGACCGTTCAGGCCGCCTTTATGGACGACACGCCGCGTCTGACCGGAGCCATCAATGATATGGCGGCTGAGTGCGAGCAGCGTGTCGAGGCCGGCGAGGGCGTGGCGCCCAAGGGGACCAAGCGTATCCTGTATACCGGCACGCCCATGGCCGTGCCCAACTGGAAGCTGTTCAACCTCATCGAGAAGGCCGGCGGCGTTGTGGTGGGCGAGGAGTCCTGCACGGGCTCGCGCTACTACAAGGACCTGGTCGACGAGTCCGGCGAGACGGTCGACGAGATGCTCGATGCCATCGCCGAGCGCTACTTTAAGATCAGCTGTGCCGTCTTTACGCCCAACGACCAGCGTATGAAGGACATTGTCCAGATGGCCAAGGACTTGCATGCCGACGGCATCGTGGATGTGGCGCTGCAGTTCTGCACGCTCTACGAGATGGAGTCGTTTGCCGTGGAGAAGGCCGCCGAGGAGGCAGGCATTCCGTTTATGCACATCACGACCGACTACGCCGGCGAGGACGCGGGGCAATTGCAGACGCGCATTGAAGCTTTCTTGGAAACCATTTAGGGCTATCCGTCTCGGTGACTTCCCCAGGCACCCGATCTTGCCGTTCAAACCGTCGCTTGCGTACCAAAGTACGCGGTGCTCCTCATTCACGGCAACCTCGGGCACCTGGGAAAGCTGTTTCCTTGGTTGGTTAAAAGGTTTAGGAGTTATATGTCAGAAAATATTGAGCAGCCGTTGCCGTCCACGTTTGAGGAGTTCAACGAGCAGCGCAAGGCGGCGTTTATTCGCGTTAAGGATTACAAGCAGGCCGGTAATCGTCTGGTCGGCTTCTTGTGCAGCTATACGCCGCTCGAGATCATCGATGCCGCGGGGGCTTCGAGCGTGGCGCTGTGCGGTACGTCCGATGAGGTGATTCCCGAGGCCGAGAAGGTGCTGCCGGCAAATCTCTGCCCGCTCATCAAGTCGACCTACGGCTTTGCTTACTCGCAAAAGTGCCCGTTTACGTACTTTAGCGACATGATCATCGGTGAGACCACCTGCGACGGCAAGAAGAAGATGTACGAGCTGCTGGGGGAGCTTAAGCGCACGCACATCCTGCATCTTCCGCAGGGTCGCGATCGTGCCTATGAGCGCGAGGGCTGGTATGAGGAGTGCCGCCTGCTCAGGGAAGAGCTCGAGAACTTCTACGGTATTACGATCACCGATGACGACCTGCGCGCCGCTGTCCGTCGTCGCAATCGCTTGCGTGCGGCCCAGCTCGAGATGTTCGCGCTGCAGGCCAACCAGCCGGCGGCCATGAGCGGCGTCGACCTGATGAGCACCATGTTCGCCGGTACGTTCAGCTTTGATATCGAGGCCTATACACAGCAGCTGGAGCAAAAGGTTGCCAAGCTGCGTGAGGCCTACGACGCGGGCGAGCGCCCGGTCGCGGCAGATGCCAAGCGCATTCTGATCACCGGCTGCCCGGTGGGCGGCGTGATCAACAAGATCGGCCGCACCATCGAGTCCAACGGTGGTGTGGTCGTGTGCATGGACGACTGCTCGGGCGAGCGCACGGCGGCCATGATGATCGACCCGGATGCTCCCGACATCCTGCGCGCCATCGCCGACCGCTACCTGGACATCAACTGCTCGGTCATGACGCCTAACGAAGGCCGCATGGGAAACACGCTGGCTATGTGCGAGAAGTACCATGTCGATGGCGTGGTAGAGAGCGTGCTGCAGGCCTGCCACACCTTCAACGTTGAGAGCGCGCGCATGCAGGAGGCTGTCGAGGGTGCGGGCATTCCGTACATGAAGATTGAGACCGATTACAGCAATGGCGACATGGGTCAGATCGAGACCCGCATCGCCGCCTTCATCGAAACCCTGTAGGTGACGGTATGTGACAAAGGGACTGTCCCTTTGTTACATGTGAGGGAGGATGCCAAGGCGCCTGAACGCGCCGCTACCTTTGATGTTTAGATTGGGAGAGAGCCATGATAGGGATCGGGATCGATATCGGGTCTACGGCGGCTAAGGCTGCTGTGGTCGACGGGGAGGGTTCGGTGGCGTGGACGTGCGTGCAGCCAACCGGGTTTTCTTCGGTCGATGCTTCCGAGCGGCTGCGCGAGGCACTGGCAGCGGCTGGCTATGACGTGACGGGCGACGATGTTCGCGTGGTCGCGACTGGCTACGGTCGTGTCGCCGTGCCCTATGCGCACAAGGTCGTGACCGAGATTACCTGCCACGGCACCGGTGCCGTGCGCCTGTTTGGCGATCACGGCACGGTGATTGACGTGGGCGGCCAGGACACCAAGGTCATTCAGCTTAAAAGTGGCCGCGTGGCCAAGTTTGCCATGAACGACAAGTGCGCCGCCGGCACGGGGCGCTTCTTGGAGATCATGGCCGACCGCCTAGGCATTACCCAGCAGCAGATGGCAGACCTCGCCCGCACCGGCGAGCCTACCAAGATCAGCAGCATGTGCACGGTGTTTGCCGAAAGCGAGGTCATCAGCCTGATCGGTCGCGGTGAGCCGCGCGAGAACATCGCCCGCGGTGTGATCGACAGCGTGGTCTCGCGCGTGGTGACCATGGCCGGGCAGGCCGCGGGCGCCCCGTACTACCTGACCGGTGGCCTGTGCGAGAACGCTTACGTTGTGGAGCGGTTGGGCGAGCTGCTGGGGTCGCCGGTGACCACCTCGCCCCAGGCTCGCTTTGCCGGAGCGATCGGCGCGGCGATTCGCGCACAGGCGCTCAATTAATGCACCCGCTGCAGGCTCGCATTCATGCGTATACTGGGAGAAAATGATTGACCGAAGAGAGAGGAGGTATCGATGGCTGACGATCAGATTAAGCTCACGTCCATGACGGCCGCGAGCGGTTGAGCCGCTAAGTTGGCTCCCGGAGCCCTCGTCCAGGTCCTGGGCGACTTACCCAATGTGCATAACGACAACTTGCTCGTGGGGTTCGATACCTCCGACGATGCGAGCGTCTTTCGCGTCGGCGATAACCTGGGCCTCGTTCAGTCCGTCGACTTCTTCCCGCCGATGGTCGACGACCCGTTTCTGTTTGGCCAGATCGCCGCGGCCAACTCGCTGTCGGACATCTACGCCATGGGCGGGCGGCCGAGCCATGCCATGAACCTGCTGTGCATTCCCAGTTGCCTGGGCGTCGAGGTCGCAGGTCAGATTCTGGCGGGCGGCGCCGACAAGTGCGTCGAGGCGGGTTGCTCCATCGCGGGCGGCCACACCATCAACGACGACGAGCCCAAGTACGGCCTGTCCGTGAGCGGCTTTGTCGCGCTCGATCGTATGCTTGCCAATAGCGGCGCGCGCGTGGGCGACGTCCTGTTGCTGACCAAGGCGATCGGCTCGGGCATCATCACCACGGCCATTAAGGGCGAGCTTATCGAGCAAGACGAGGCCGCGGCCATGTTTGACTCGATGCGCACCCTCAACGAGGCTCCGATTCGTTTGGCCGAGGGACTTGAGCTTCACGGCTGCACCGACATTACGGGCTTTGGCCTGATCGGGCATGCGTGCGAGATGGCCGAGGGCTCGGGCGTGCAGATTGAGCTTGCGTCGGGGGCGGTGCCGCTCTTTGATCAGGTGCTTGACATGGCGCGTCTGGGCATTATCCCCGCGGGCTCCTACCGCAACCAGGACTTCTTTGACCCGCGTGTGGCTGTCGACGAGGACCTGGAGCCGGGCATGCTCGACGCGCTGTACGATCCGCAGACGTCTGGTGGCCTGCTCATCGCGGCACCTGCTGCCGATGTGGATGAGCTTGCGCGCCGTTTGCATGCCGAGGGGTGCATCGCCGCCGCCGTCGGTCGCGTGTGCGAGCCGGTGCCAGGCGGTCCTGCCGTCCACGTTGTCCGTTAACGACACGTTTATTGAGCTACGTGCCGTTCTAAAACGATTTATTCGAAAGGAAAAACTATGTCTACCAAGATTGAAGTCAATGCCATGGGCGATGCCTGCCCGCTGCCCGTCGTCAAGACGCTCAAAGCCCTGAAGCAGCTCGATGGCGAGGGCACCGTCGTGACCTCGGTCGATAACGAGACCGCCGTCAAGAACATCTCCAAGATGGCGCAGGAGAAGGGCTGTACGGCCTCGGTCGAGAAGGTTTCTGACGCCGAGTGGCACGTGACCGTGGCGACCTCTGGCGCCGTTGCCGTGGCTGATCCCGAGCAGGATGGCGCTGCCCTCTGTGATGCCAGCGCCGGCAAGGGCAAACTTGTCATTTCCGTCTACACCGATTGCATGGGCCGTGGCGACGACGAGCTGGGCCACAAGCTCATGAAGGCGTTTATCTTCGCCGTGACGCAGCAGGAGGAGCTGCCCGCGACCATGCTGTTCTACAACGGCGGCGCCAAGCTCACTGTCGAGGGCTCACCGGTACTCGACGACTTGAAGGGTCTGGCCGAGCAGGGTGTCGAGATCCTTACCTGTGGTACCTGCCTCGACCACTATGGCATTAAAGACCAGCTTGCGGTGGGCGAGGTCACCAACATGTACGTAATTGTAGAGAAGATGGAGCAGGCCGTGCGCGTCGTGCGCCCGTAGCGTATTGGTTGGAGTTGCCATGAGGGAGAAGCGCCCGGCGCTTGTCATCACGTTTCCCACCACGGCGGCCGCCATGGGGTGCGAGACCCTATGCATCGAGCGCGGACTTCCCGGGCGCACGATTCCCGTGCCCGGGGAGGTCGCTGCCGGCTGCGGTCTGGCGTGGAAGGCGTTGCCTGCCGATGAGGAACTGCTGCGCAGCGAGCTTACCGCGGCGGGCGTTCCTACCGAGGGCTATACCGTGATTGATATGTGGGAGGTCGTGCGATGATCTATCTGGATAACGCGGCGACGACCATGCACAAGCCGCAGACGGTCATTGATGCCGTGACGCAGGCGATGTGCTCGCTCGGCAATGCCGGGCGCGGCGCCACGTCGGGTGCCCTCGATGCCGCTCGTACGATTCACGCTTGCCGTGCCAAGCTCGCGCGCCTTTTGGGTTGCCCGAGGGCGAACCATGTGTGCTTTACGCCCAACTCAACCGCGGCGCTCAACACCGTCATCAATGGCGTGGTTCGCCCCGGCGACCGTGTGGTCACAACAGTGCTCGAGCACAACTCCGTGCTGCGTCCGCTCAACCGCTTGGCGGTAGAGCGGGGTGTGACCGTTGAGCATGCGGGCTGCGACGCGAACGGCGCGCTCGACTACGACGAGCTCGAACGGCTGGTCACGCCCGGTACGCGTGCCGTGGTGGTGACGCACGCCTCCAATGTGACCGGCAACGCGGTCGACATTGCACGCGTAGCCGCCATGGCCCATGCGGCCGGTGCACTCGTGATCGTCGATGCCTCGCAGTCTGCCGGCACGGCGCATATCGATATGCAAGCCATGGGGCTCGACGTCGTGTGCTTTACCGGCCACAAGGGGCTCATGGGACCCCAAGGCACCGGCGGTCTGGCCGTGGCAGAGGGCATTGACGTGTCTCCGTGGGCCATGGGCGGCACGGGCGTGCACAGCTTCGACCCACTGCAGCCGCTTGAGTGGCCTACGCGCCTGGAGGCGGGCACGCTCAACGGTCACGGCATCGCGGGCCTTTCTGCCGGCCTCGACTTTATCGAGGCCCAGGGTGGGGTCGAGGCGATTGCTGCCCACGAGCGTGCGCTCGCTGATCGCTTCCTTGCCGGGGTGCGCAAGATTCCGGGGATTAAGCTCTACGGTGCGTTTGACCAGCCGATGCGCTCTGCGATTGTGTCGCTCAACGTGGGCGATATCGATTCGGCCGAGATTTCGGACGCGCTCATGCAAGGGTGGGGGATTGCGACGCGCCCCGGCGCCCATTGCGCCCCGCTCATGCACCGTGTGCTGGGGACCGAACGCCAGGGCGTCGTCCGTTTCTCGTTTGGGTATTTCAACACGACCGAAGAAGTCGACACGGCTATCGATGTTCTGTGCGATTTAGCCTGCTAAAGCTGCTAGACCGTTTATACTTGCGGGACGGGTGTTTTTGCCCGTCCCGTTTTTGTTTCGACCCGAAAGGTGGTCCCATGGCTTCATCCGCCCCGCGCGGTCTGCGCTCCGACCATGTCGTCACCGTCGGCATCGCCCTGTTCTCGATGCTCTTTGGCGCCGGCAACCTCATTATTCCGCCGCTGCTGGCGCTGCAGGCAGGTTCTGCCACGCCGGTCGCCATGCTCGGCTTTCTGATTGCCGCCATCGGCCTGCCCGTCATGGGTTTTATCGCCGTGGCGCTTGCCGGAACGGCGCGCGAGCTTGCCGGCCGCGTGCATCCCAAGTTTGGCGAATTCTTCGTTGCGGCGGTCTATCTGGCCATCGGTCCGTGCCTGGCCATTCCTCGCACAAGCTCTACGGCCTTCGAAATGCTGGTGCCGCTGCTGCCCGAGGGCGTCTCGCTCGGCACGGCTCGCCTGGTGTTTGCCATCGGCTTCTTCGTGGTCGCGTTTGCACTCACGCTGCGCCCGGGCGTTATCACACGCGTGCTCGGGCACATTACGGGCCCCGCGCTCATTGCGCTCATCGTGCTGGTCGTGGGTGCTGCCGTGATCTCGCCGTTGGGTCCCGCTGCCGCGCCGCAGACTCCCTACAATGCCGGTGCTGCCGTGCAGGGCTTTTTGACCGGCTACCAGACCATGGACCTGCTCGCGTCGCTCGCCTTTGGCATCATCATCGCCGAGACCATCCATGAGCTCGGCGTTACCGACGATAAGCGCGTGGCCTTCGAGATCTCGCGTTCGGGTGTGATCGCCGGCGTGCTCATGGCCATCATCTACTGCGGCCTGGCGCTTGCCGGCACGCAGCTCAGCACCGTGATGCCCGATGCCACTAACGGTGCTGCCATCCTCGCCCGTTCGGCGTCTATGCACTTTGGCCTTGTCGGCACGGTCGTGGTCTTTGCGATCTTTTTCCTTGCCTGCATGAACGTGTGCATCGGCCTCATCAACTGCTGCTCGCGGTACTTCTACGAGACGTATGTGGTTAAAGGCGGAGCGGAGGCCTCCGAGGAGGCCATGCGCCGTCCCTTTGCGGTTCTCGCCTTTGTGTTCGCGGCGTTTTCGTGCGTGCTTTCCAACGTGGGCCTCGATGTGATCCTTATGTTCTCGGTGCCTATGCTCAACGCCTTGTATCCCGTTGCCATCGTGCTGGTGCTTATGGGCCTGGTGCACGGCTTTTGCGATGCGCATCCGCAGGTGTGGGTCTGGGTCGGCGGCGTTGTCGCGGTGCAGAGCGTAATCACTTCGGTTCGCGATGCGTTCTTTGCTGGCGCGTGGCTACCGTTCGATGCGTTGCCGCTGGCAGATATCGGTGCTGCGTGGGCACCGGTTGCCGTGGTTGCCTTTGTAATCGGCCTGGTTCATAGCCAGTTTGTCACACATTCGAGGAGCTAGGGTTTCTGCGCTTGCACAGGCGGGGAGTCTCCCCTATAATTTCCTTCGCTTTGGGACACGCAAGGTCTAGACCTTAGCTGCTCAACACCTTCGGGACGTGGCGCAGTTTGGTAGCGCGCCTGCTTTGGGAGCAGGATGTCGCAGGTTCAAATCCTGTCGTCCCGACCATATCTTGCGGGCGTAGTTCAATGGTAGAACCCCAGCCTTCCAAGCTGATGACGCGGGTTCGATTCCCGTCGCCCGCTCCATAAGATAGTTTTAACGGCTCTGGCTCCATTTGGTGCCAGAGCCGTTTTCATAAGCGTGCCGGGCGACGGGAATCGAACCCGGCAGGGTGCGAAGCTGAGAAAATGCGTGAGCATTTTCCAGCGCAGCACGCAAGGGCCAATGGCCCGCAGCGAAACAAGGGTTTGCGAAGCAAACCCTTGGACTTCCCGTCGCCCGCTCCATAAGATAGATAAACGGCTCTGGTTCCTTTTGGGATCAGAGCCATTTTCATATACATGCCGGGACCCCACATCCCCACCTAAGTTGCGGTGAAATACGGACTGTTTTCCGGCTTTTATGGCCCATGTAGTCCGTATTTCACCGCAACTATTTGTAAGGTTGGATTTTGATGCCGTTGGGAGGGTCGTAGCGACCGTCTACCGAGAGTGGAAATATTTTTTGAAGCTCTGACCTGCGGCGTCAAGCTTTTGGTCAGCTTTTGGCAAGGCCTGCGGACGAAAGCATGCGATAGCGTAATGGTATTCTCTCCGCCGTGATGGTTATGGGGTTGGCCATGCTCGATAAAGGCAAACATTTTCCGCAGTCATATGCAAGGATGCTATTCTCGGCCGTTGGAATTCATCAAGATGGACAGCTGCTTATAACAATTGATCCTTGGGATGAACGCCGTGCGCGTGAGCTTATGCAGGAAGAGCTGATGCTTCGTCTTTACAACCACGTGTATGCGGATCCGGTCTATTGGAATAATCTTGGGGTTGAAGATCGCATCTTTCAGCTGGCATCCGCTATTGCGGTCGTTGAACCGGATGCTGTGTTTTGCGGATCGACAGCAGCGCTGCTCTACGGCATCGGCTCGGCGTATACGCTTCTGGATAAAGTGCAAGTACTGCTGCCACGGTCTACAAGGCGTGATACGTATGAGTTCGTTGAATACAAGCGCTGGCGGGCGGGCGAAGTGTGGCGGCTAGGTCTGTTTACACTGACGGATCCGTGTCGAACGGTTGTTGATATCGCTCGAACGAGCGCCTTTCGCTATGCGCTGGGCTATGTCGATGGCTTGGCTCGTGAGTACGATGTCGAACGCGAAGAGCTGCGAGCATATGCGCAGGCAAATTGCCGAGGGTTGCATGGCATCGCGCGTGCTTTTGACGTTTTTGAGTATATGGACGGCAGGTCAGACAATGGCGGCGAGTCTGAGGCGAGAGCAGCGATGATTCTCGCTGGGGTTGTCGCGCCCGAGCTTCAAGTTGAGATAACGCGACCGGGAAACGCTGGCTATTATCTAGCAGATTATGGCTGGCAGATGTCAGACGGCTCATGGACGCTGGCAGAGCTGCATGGGCTAGGCAAGTTTGAAGACGAGGCTCAAAATGATCCAGAGCGGGCGGCGGCAAAAACGTATCGAGCGGCCCTCATGCGCGACGCGAACCTTCGCGCCATGGGCCACAACATCATTCATTTCAAACTCTCGGACACCTACGACGTAGAATCGTTCGGTGCCATGATGCGCGGTTACGGCATTCCGACAACAAAACCCTACGCCGAATCCCGATAGCGAAATCGTTCGCGGTCCACCTTCAATAAGTTGCGGTGAAATACGGACTGTTGAGGCCTTTAAAGGCATAAATCAGTCCGTATTTCACCGCAACTTAGGAGGGGATAGGTTTAACTGCGGGGGCGGTGGCGGAGCTTGTCGATGGTGGCGTCGGTGCTTCGGCTGCGGGCTTCGGCGGTGCGGTCGCGGGCGTCGGCAACTGTTTGGCGCTGGCGGCGGTAATCGATCATGCCTTGGATGATGGGCTTGCCAAAGCTCACGACATCATCGTTGTATATGGCGGTTCGGGCTGCGAGGAGGCAGTCGGTAAAGTCCATATGGGTCTTGCCAAAGAGTTTGACGGCAAGGGCGACAACGGTGGGCTCGTCGACCATGACGTCATCGAGCAGCCTTTTCATGGCCGCAGCAATCTCAACGCGGGGAACCTTATAGACGTCGCGCAGCGTGACCACGACGCGCGTGATGATTTCGGGGTAGACACGAGCGGTGCGCGTGGCGATGACCTTGGCGGCGCGCGGTGACAGGACTTCGTCGTCGTCAAGCAGGTAGCGTAGGATGACGGTCTCGTCGATGATGGTGCTACTCATGGATATCTACTTCCTCGGGACCCAAAATCGAATCGTCGCTTTCTGTAGCAAGGTACTCAATCCAGGCATTGCGCTCCTCGGAGCGGCGATTGGGGTCCCCATATGCTTTGAGCAATCCATAGGCGGCTGTGCCGTCCTTTGAGCGCACGGCGACCGGTTGAAAGGGAAGCTTGCGCATCAAAATGCTCTGCGCGACAAAAAGGCGCACGGCCTCGGCGAGCGATGTGCCCATGGCGTCGTAGAGATGTTCGGCATGCTGCTTGTCTTCCTCGCGAATGCGCACCTGCAGGATGGCTCGTTTTTGAGTCGATGACATCACTGGCCCCCTTAATGAGCGTGCAATATAGTCGGTCAAATGCGGCATGTGCCGATACTTGAGCATCTTATAACGATTACTTTATTTCGCTCAAGTAAATAACCATTAACTTGAATACAAGCGTAGTACATCTAAAATGAGAGCGCGTAAAAATCTCTGAGGCGTACGCATGTAATACACTCACCTTTATAGCTTCTAGAGAATAATTCCAACCTGCCAAAACCCCTGCAATACACCCGTATTGCAGGGCCTATGCTCACGTTTGCCCCCTGCAACTGCGTATATTCAACCTGTATACCGTTGGAGAAATTCTATCGAGTGCCTGTTTCGCCGCTTGCGCTCGATACGCCGATGCCGGACCACGGGCGGTCCGGGGCAACGTCGACAGGGTCTCTCCGGCATGGGATTCAGGAGGGAGTGAACAACATGGGCAATAAACGAGTCGTAGCCGATTCTTCGCGCTGCATTGGGTGCCAAACCTGTATGGCGGCGTGCATCGAGGCACACGATATCCCCGGCAACATCGCCGCACCTCGCTTGCGCGTAACGCGCACCTACGAGATTTCCGCGCCGGTGGCATGTCACCACTGCGAGGACGCTCCGTGCGCGAAGGCCTGTCCTACGGGCGCCTTGTTCTTTGATCCAAAGAACCATCGCATCGGCGTTAACGAGGACAACTGCATCGGCTGCAAGAGCTGCGTCATGGCATGCCCCTTTGGCGCCGTGAGCGTGGCGACCACGCAGGTCCCCGTCTTGATGGGCGACGTGCGCGTGGGTTCGCAGACTAAGAGCTTCGTGCTCAAGTGCGACCTGTGCGTGGACCGTCCCGGCGGTCCGGCGTGTGCCGAGGCGTGCCCGACCAAGGGCCTCACCCTGGTAGACGAGGAACGCCTGGCGGAGCTGACTGCCGAGCGTGCTCGCGCCACCATCGAAAACGAGGCGTAAGCGGACGGCCAAACAGGCCCAATGATTGTCAAATAAGTACCGAGCATTCGGTAGCAGAGAAAGGAAGGAGGGTGTCATGGAGAAGCATAAAGTGATTTGCCCGTACTGCGGCGCCGGTTGCCAGTTTAACCTCTTGGTCCAAAACGGCCAGGTCGTGGGCACCGAACCGCTCAACGGCATCACCAATCAGGGCGAGCTGTGCCTTAAGGGCATGAGCGGCTACGACTTCATCAACGACACCAAGATCTTGACTCCTCGCGTACTGCACCCGATGATCCGCCGCACTAAGGGCGCGGATCTTGAGCGCGTAAGCTGGGACGAGGCACTGGATTTCACCGCATCTAAGATGCAGGCCATAATTGACGAATATGGTCCTAACGCTGTCATGACCACCGGCTCTTCGCGAGGCGGCGGCAATGAGGCGAACTACGTCATGCAGAAGTTTACGCGTGCGTGCATCGGCACCCACAGCGTGGACAACTGCGCCCGTACTTGACACGGCCCTACTGTCCTCGGTCTGATGGACACGGTTGGTTCAGGTTGCATGTCATGCTCCATCCCCGGTATGGAGGATGCGGGCTGCATTTTCCTCTTCGGCTATAACCCTGCCGATTCGCACCCCATCGTCGCAAGGCGTATCGTGCGAGCCAAAGAAAAGGGTTGCAAGATCATCGTCGCCGACCCGCGCCATATCGAAACCGCGCGTATCGCCGATCTCTACCTTCCGATCAAGAACGGTTGCAATGTTGCGTTCCTCAACGCCTTTGCCAACTGTCTGGTCAACGATGGCCTCTACGACAAGGAATTCGTCGCCGAGCACACGAACGGCTTTGACGAGTGGTGGGAGACCATCAAGAACTACACTCCCGAATCCGTACAGGACATCACGGGTGTCGAGCCCGCGTTGATCCACCAAGCTGCCGAGATGTACGCCACGGCGAAGCCCTCTGCCATCATTGGCTGGGGCATGGGCGTATGCCAGCAGAAGCAGAACCTGAAGACGGTGCACACCATCGCCTCCATCGCCTGCGTTGCCGGCCAGATCGGCAAACCCAATTCCGGCCTCGCGCCCGTGCGCGGTCAGAATAACGTCCAGGGCTCCTGTGATATGGGCATGCTGCCCAACCTGTACCCTGGCTACCAGAAAGTCACCGACCCGGCCGTGCGTGCCAAGTTTGCCAAGGCTTGGGGCGTGCCCGAGGAAAAGCTCCCGCTCGAGGAGGGCTACAAGCTCACCGACCTGGGTCACCTGGTCGACGAGGGCAAGGTGCACTGCTTCTACAACTACGGCGAGGACCCGGTGCAGACCGAGCCCGATTCGGCCGGTATGCGCAAGACGCTCTCCGAGCTGGATCTGTTCATTTGCCAGGACATCTTTATGACGCAGACGACCATGCTCGCCGACGTCATCCTGCCCGCTACCTCTTGGGGCGAGCACGAGGGTGTCTTTACCGCATCCGACCGTAGCTTCCAGCACTTTGACGCGGCCGTTCCGCCCAAGGGCGAGTGCCGCCACGACTGGGAGATCTTCGCGGACCTGTCCACGCGCATGGGCTATCCCATGCACTACGACAACACCGAGCAGATCTGGAACGAGTGCATTAGCCTGTGCCCCAACTTTGTGGGCGCGACCTACGAGAAGATGGCTCCCGAGGGCGGCTACGCCCAGTGGCCCGTCAAGAGCACCGATGTGAACGACCACGGTACGCCCGACATGTTCGCTGGTGGCAAGTTCACCACCAAGGACGGCCGCGCCAACCTGATGGCGCACGACTGGGAGGCGCCCTCCGAGCTTCCCGATGATGAGTACCCGCTCATCCTGTGCACCGTCCGCGAGGTCGGCCACTACAGCTGCCGCTCGATGACCGGCAACTGCAAGACGCTGGCGCTGCTTGCCGACGAGCCCGGCTTTGTCCGCATGAATCCCGCGGACGCCCAGGCGCGCGGCATCAAGAACGGCGACATCGTCTCGATTCACAGCCGCCGCGGCCAGGTATACAGCCGCGCCGACGTGAGCGATCGCATCAACAAGGGCACGGTCTACATGACCTACCAGTGGTGGATCGGCAAGTGCAACGAGCTGACCATTCACAAGGTCGACCCGGTCTCGCACACGCCCGAGGACAAGTTCTCCGCCTGCCAGGTCGACGCTATCGCCGACCAGGTCTGGGCCGAGGGCGAGGTGGAGCGTCAGTACACCGAGCTCAAGCAGGCTCTGGTGGACGCCGCCGCTCCCCAGGACGTTGAGCCCGGCGCCGCCAAGTTCGATGACGAGACGCACGTGAACCAAATCGTGTAGTCCCGTTCTCGTTGGCTTTTTGGGCCGGGCGTCCCGTACGTTCGGGAGCCCGGCCCGTAATTTTGAAAGGAAGTGGGGATGAACCGCTTCATCGACATCAACCCGGAGAGGTGCATCGGCTGCGGAACATGTCAGTCCGCCTGTGCCGACGCCCACCGGATGCAGGGTCTTCAGGATACGCCGCGCCTGGCGCTCGTGAAGACCGGCGGTATTTCGGCCGCCCTTGCCTGCCACCATTGCGAGGGTGCCCCCTGCGCCGAGGTCTGCCCGGTGAATGCCATCGAGCACGATGGCGACCGCATCCACGTCAAGGAGCAGGAGTGCATCGGGTGCAGGCTGTGCGCCATCGCGTGCCCCTTCGGAGCCATCCATCCCGATGGCACGTCTATCGCCGGTGTCGCAGGCATGTGCGACCCGACGCCTTCGTATCCTAAGTCCCTGAGCAGCCTGCTTACGTGGGCTCCTGGCCAGTACACCTGCGCTGTCAAGTGCGACCTGTGCGCCTTCGATCCGGACGGCCCGCATTGTGTGGCGGCGTGCCCCACCAAGGCGCTGACCGTCATGGGCGGCGCGGCCGATCGCGAACTCGACGAGGCCAAGCGCCTGCGCTCGATCGAAAACGGTCCGTCCGTCGACGTTACCGCTGTGGCCCAGGGTCTGTCCGAGAAAGCAGAAGGGAGCGTAAACAATGGATAGCATGACGCTGTTTATCGCATCGCTTGCCGTCTCGTGCATCGGTGCGCTCGCCTCGGTTCTGCTGATCAAGGCCGATAACGCCGCCAAGACCGCCGGCTGCCTTATCGGCGCCGTCGCCGCGGTGCTTTCGTTTGTGGCTGGTATCCAGGCCGTGCTGGGCGATGTCACGTCGGTCGACACCATCGTGTTCTTCCCGTTTGCCCATTTCCAGCTGCTGCTCAATCAGCTGTCCGGTCTGTTCGTGGCGCTCATCTCGGTGCTCGCGTTTGCCGGTTCGATCTACGGTCTCAACTACTTTGATGAGTACCCGGGCAAAAAGGGCCGCGCCGGCTTCTTCTTTAACACCTTCGTGGCGTCCATGATGCTCGTCATCACCGCCGACAACGTGTTTTGGTTCCTGGTCGCCTTTGAGCTCATGTCGCTGACCTCGTACTTCCTGGTCGTGATCGAGGAGAACGAGAACTCCATCCACGGCGGTTGGCTCTACTTTGTGATCGCGCATGTGGGCTTTGTGCTCATCATGGCGAGCTTCCTCACCATGACCAACTTCGCCGGTGGCTCGTTTGCCTTTGCGGATTTCCGCGCCACGCAGTTTAGCCCCGCGGTCGCATCCGTGTGCTTCGTGCTCGCCTTCTTTGGCTTTGGCGCCAAGGCCGGTATCATCCCGCTGCACGGCTGGCTGCCCAAGGCACATCCCGAGGCGCCGTCCAACGTGTCTGCCCTCATGTCCGGCGGCATGATCAAGATCGGTATCTTCGGCATCCTCAAGGTTGGTCTCGACCTGCTCTCCGCCTCGGGCGTTCAGGTCTGGTGGGGCCTTATGGTCATGGTCTTCGGTGCGATCTCGTCGGTCCTCGGCGTGGCCTTCGCCCTGCAGGAGCATGACATCAAGCGCCTGCTGGCCTATCACTCCGTCGAGAACATCGGCATCATTCTGCTCGGCGTCGGCGCTTCCATGGCCGCCATGGCGCTCAACTCTGTCGGCATCGCCGTCCTGGCTCTGATGGCCGCCCTCTACCACACGTTTAACCACGCGATGTTTAAGGGCGAGCTGTTCTTGGGCGCCGGTGCGCTGCTGTACTCCACGGGTACGCGCAATATGGAGAAGATGGGCGGCCTGTTCCGTCGTATGCCGGCAACGGCCATCTGCTTCCTTATTGGCGCGCTTGCCATCTCGGCCATCCCGCCCTTCAACGGATTTGTGTCCGAGTGGTTTACCTACCAGTCGCTGTTTAACGCCGCCATGCAGGGCGACAAGGCCGTCATGATCGTGGCCGTGTTCGCTGCCGTCGCGCTCGCAATTACCGGCGCACTGGCCGTCACGTGCTTCGTCAAGGCCTATGGCGTCTCCTTTGCCTCCGCGCCCCGCTCCGAGGCCGCGGCCAATGCCAAGGAGGTTCCTGCCCCCATGGTGTTTGCACAGGGCCTGCTCGCGGCCGTCTGCGTCGTGCTGGGCATTGGCGCTCCCGTGATCGCGCCCGTGCTGGTCGATGTCGCCGCGTCCGTGCTGCATCCGTACGGTGGCGTGTTTGCCGCCGAGGGCATGGAGCTCATGAACCAGTACTCCGGCGCTGCCACCTCCACGCCCGCGATCGCCATTGCGCTCGTGGCGCTCGTCGGCCTTGCCTGCGGTTATCGCAAGCTCAAGACCGTCGGCAAGGTGCAGAAGTCCCAGCCGTGGGCATGCGGTTATGCTCCCAACGAGCATATGCCCGTCGTGGCCACGACCTTTGCCTCCGAGGTGTCCTGGTTTATGCAGCCGCTCTACACGCTGCGCGACCGCTGCACGGCCGTCTGCTGGTCCATCGCGCACTTCTTCCAGAAGCTCACTGGTGTGGCCGAGGCTGTGGAGCCCGTACCCGACAAGGTTCTCGTCGATGCCCCGCATAAGGGTGTCGAGAAGCTCGCCGACCTCGCGACTAAGCTCGAAGGCGGCAACTACAGCATCTATATCTGCTACATCGTCGCGGCACTCGTGGTGTTCCTCGTGCTCGCCGTGCAAATGGGTTAAGGAGGGGAGAGCATGAACAACATCGTACTTGCCGTTCTGCAGGGCGTGGTCGTTATGGCCGTCGCGCCGTTCTTCTCCGGTCTCGGCCGCGTGATCCGCGCCAAGATGCACAACCGTCGCGGCCCCAGCATCATGCAGGACTATCGCGACCTGGCCAAGCTCTTTGCGCGCCCCGAGTCCCAGAGCGAGGACGCGAGCTTTGCGCTGCGCATTATGCCGCCGCTGTTCTTCGCCGTCGCCTTTATGCTCGCGATGGGCCTGCCGCTCTTTACGGCGCAAAGTCCCATCCCGGTCTTTGGTGACGCTATCACCATCATGTACAGCCTGGCGCTCGCCCGCTTCTTCTTCGCCCTCTGCGGTGTGGATTCGTCCAACGCCTACGCCGGTATCGGCGGCGTCCGCGAGCTGCTCATGAGCGTGCTCATCGAGCCGTCCATGCTGCTGGCGCTGTTTGCCGCCGCCCTGGTGTGCGGCTCCACCGACATCGCCACCATGGGTCAGCACATCATGACGGGCGCCATCGACGCGCCGGTCGCCGTGATCCTCGCCGGCATCGCCTTTGCGATTGCCTGCTACATGGAACTCGGCAAGCTGCCCTTTGATCAGGCCGAGGCCGAGCAGGAGCTTCAGGAAGGCCCGCTCGCCGAGCTTTCCGGCCCGTCGCTCGCCATGGCCAAGCTCGCCATGTCCATGAAACAGGTCCTGGTCGTCGCCTGGTTCTGCGCGATCTTCGTCCCCTGGGGCGAGCCCGCGGCCGTGGGTATCGCGGCCGTTCTGGGCGCGGTCATCTTCCTGGTGAAGTGCCTGATCGACTTTGTCGTATGCGGCGTAATCGAGAACTCCTGCTCGCGCTCGCGTTTTAAGGTGCTTGGCAATCAGACCTGGGCCGTCGTGGGCATCGCCGTTCTGGCGTTTGTCTTCGTGGTCGTCGGCGTGTAGGAGAAGGGAGAAACAATGTCATTTGCAGTCAGTCTGTCCCTTCTCGGCTTGGTCGCTATTGCGGCCCCGATGGTGGCCTCGGTGCTCGTCGCCCTGTTCCCCCGTCCGTACGCCAAGTGGTTCAGCGTTTTGGGTGCCGCCGTCTCGACGGTCTGCACCGTCGCCCTCGCCGCGAATTTCGCTGGCGCCGGCATGCCCGACACGCAGGTCCCCCTGATCTCGTTTGGGCAGACCCTCGTCATGGGATTCACCTTCGATCGCATGAGCACACTGCTCGCGCCCGCCTTTGTGGGTATCGGCCTGCTTGTCGTGATCTATTCGATTCCCTATATGAGCGAGAATAACCGTGAGCATCCCGACGCGCCGCGTCGTCGCTTCTACGCGTACCTCGCGACCTTCATCGGCGCCATGGCCGGCCTTGTGTACAGCTCGACCCTTTTGGGCCAGCTCGTGTTCTTTGAGATCACGGGTGCGTGCTCTTGGGGCCTCATTAGCTACTACATGTCGCCTACCGCCAAGAAGGCCGGCATGAAGGCCCTGATTATTACGCATATCGGTGCGCTCGGCCTGTATCTGGGCGCCGCCATCGTGTTTGCCCACACCGGCACCTTCGCCATCACCGCGATTGCCGGCCTCGACGCCAAGCTCAAGGCTATCGTCCTTTTGCTCGTGCTGTTTGCGGCTTGGGCAAAGTCCGCACAGGTCCCCATGTACATGTGGCTGCCTTCGGCTATGGAGGCACCGACGCCTGTTTCGGCCTACCTGCATGGCGCCTCGATGGTTAAGGTCGGCGTGTGCGTGTTCGCGCGTGCACTCGTCTCTGCCGGCGAGATTCCCGAGATCGTGGGCTGGGTCGCCATTATCGACGCCATGGTCACCATGCTCTTTGGTTTCCTTATGTACCTGCCGCAAAAGGACATGAAGCGCCTGCTGGCCTTCTCCACGATCGCCCAGCTCTCCTATGTGTTCTTTGGTTTGGGCGTTTCGGTCTTTGGCAGCCAGCTGGCCTTTGACGGTGCCGTGTGCCACATCTTTAACCACGCTTTCGCCAAGACCCTGTTCTTCCTGATCGCCGGTTCGTTCTCCTTTACCCTCGGCACGCGTATGCTGCCCAAGCTTCGCGGCATCGTAAAGAAGTACCCGATCTCGGGCGTGGGCTTTGGTGTCGCGGCGCTCGCCATTGCCGGCGTGCCGCCCATGAACACGTTCTTCTCGAAGTTCCAGATCATCGCCGGCGGCTTTTCTGTGGGTGCCGGCAACGTTGCGATCCTGGTGCTCGTGTGCATCATGGTCGCCGAGACCGTCGCCACCTTTGCCTGGTTCCTTAAGTGGATGGGCTATTGCCTGCCCGGCGAGCCGAGCGACGAGGTCGCTGCGGGAGCCCCGCTTCCCCGCGCGATGGCGTTCGTGTTCATCGTGCTCATCATCATGGTTATCGTCAGCGGCCCGCTTTCGGCCAGCTGGATCGGTTAGGAGGTAGAACGACATGGGTTATTCGATCGTCAACATCCTTGGCGGCCTTCTGATCGTCACGTCCACCATGGTGGTCGTCTCAAAGAACATCAAGCACGCCATCAGCTGGTATGCGGTGCAGTCACTGGTGCTCGTGGGACTGCTCGCTACGCTCGGTGCCACCACCGGTGCGCAGGAGCTGCTTATGTGGGCTGGATCTGCCTTTATCACCAAGGTCGTCCTGGTCCCTTACATTCTCAACCGCGCATACAAGAAGATGGGCGAGCCGAGCGACGCATCGCTCAAGGCCGGCCTTAAGCCCGAGTGGGCCATTTGCATCATTGCCGTCGAGGTCGCGATTTGCTTTGCCGTCGTGACGCAGATCAGCCTGCCCACGGCCGAGGTTGCAACGCCAGCGCTCGCCATTAGCTTCGCTCACTTCTTCGTGGGCCTCACCTGCATCATTTCGCAGCGCAACATCATGAAGCAGATCTTTGGATACTGCCTTATGGAAAACGGCAGCCATGTGACGCTCGCGCTTTTGGCCCCCACCGCTCCCGAGATCATCGAGATCGGTATCGCCACCGACGCCATCTTTGCCGTCATCATCATGTCCATCGTCGTGCGTCGCATTTGGGACGACTCCCACTCGCTCGATGCGCGCGACCTGTCCGAGCTGAGGGGGTAGTCCATGGAAACGTTGATTCTCGCCCTGCTCGCGACTCCTTTGGTGTTCTCGCTGGTCATGGCGTTTTTGCCCAGGAACACGTCCTATAACGTGTTTGCCGGTCTCAACCTGGTCTCCGTCGCAGCCGTACTGGTGCTGTCGATTATGACGGCCGGCGACGTCCTTATGAGCGGCGAAACCGCGAGCGCTTTTGGCCTGTGGTTCCACCTCGATTCGCTGGGCGCCATCTTTGTGCTGCTCATCGCCTTTATCGGTTTTCTTACGGGGCTGTTCTCGCTGCCCTATGTAAAGGCCGATATCGAGGAGGGCTCCATGCCCGCCGAGCGCGCCAAGCAGTATTTCGCGCTGTTTAGCCTGTTCGTGTTCACCATGCTGCTCGCGTGCCTGTCCAACAACATGATCCTCACGTGGGCCGCCGTGGAGGCAACCACGCTTTCCACCGTGTTCCTCGTGGGTATCTACAAGAACAAGACGGCCCTCGAGGCTTCTTGGAAGTATGCGATGGTCTGCACCGCCGGTGTGGCATTTGGCCTGTTCGGTACGCTGCTGATCTACGCCAACGCCGCCGACGTGATTCCCAACGCCCACGAGGCCGCGTTCCTGTCGTGCGTGCTGCCGTATGCCGACCAGTTCGACCCGACGCTCATGCGCCTCGCCTTTGCGTTTATCGTGATCGGCTTTGGCACCAAGGCCGGCCTGTTCCCCATGCACACTTGGCTGCCCGATGCCCACTCCCAGGCCCCGAGCCCTGTCTCGGCCCTGCTTTCGGGCGTGCTGCTTAAGTGCGCCATGCTTGTGATCATGCGCTTCTACGGCTTTACTATCCAGGCCGTGGGCGCCGAGTATCCGCAACTTTTGCTGCTGATCGTCGGCACGCTGTCCATTTTGGTGGCGGCACTTTCGATGTTTCGCCAGGACGACCTCAAGCGCCGCTTTGCGTACTCGTCTGTGGAGAACGTGGGCGTTATCGCCCTGTGCCTGGGTATCGGTGGCCCGCTGGGTATCGCCGCGGCCCTGCTGCACTGCGTGTTCCACGGCTTTACCAAGACGCTTGCCTTCTGCGTGTCCGGCAACATTCAGCACGCCTTTGGCACGCGTAGCCTGGCTAAGATTCAGGGTGTCGTCGAGGTTGCTCCCGCAACCGCCGCGCTCGCCGTCCTGGCGCTGCTCGGTCTTGGTGCCTTCCCGCCCTTTGGCATGTTTATCTCCGAGTTCCTGACTTTTGTCGCCGGTGTTACCGCCGGTCCCATGTGGCTGGTCGTCGTGGTCGCCCTCGGTCTTACCGTGGCCATCTCCGCGCTCACCCGCATCGCACTCAAGTCGGTATTCGGCCATGCGCCCCAGGGCATGGATAAGCATGAGGCCCCGGCGCTCATGCTTATCCCCGAAATCATCCTGGCTGTAATGATCTTTTGGTTTGGCATCGCCACCCCGCTGCCTCTCGTGCACGGTGTGGAGACCGCGACCGGCATCGTGCTCGAGCAGAGCACCGAGGAACTTCACGCGACGCCGATGTACCGCGCTGTGTTCGGTACCGAGACCGCTCAGAGCGAGGTGGAGTAACGAATGATTGAAACTGAGAACAAGGTGTATGCCCGTCGCTGCGAGAGCCATGTCGAGGCCCTGCGCCGCGCCGTTCCGGGCTGCATCGAGAAGGTCGAGTGGCAGTGCGAGGACCAGCTGACGATTACCGTCAAGCAGGACAAGCTGCCCGAGGCCGTCCACTACCTGTACTACGAGCGCTACGGCTGGATTCCCGTGATCATCGGCAACGATGAGCGCAGCCTGTGCGGCCGTTACGCCGTATACTACGTCATCTCCATGGAGGGGGAGGATCCCGGCTGGGTGACCGTCCGCGCCGAGGTCGATCCCGCCAAGATGACGTTCCCGTCCGTGACGCCGTTCGTCCCCGCCTGCGTGTGGGGCGAGCGCGAGCTGCGCGACATGTTCGGTCTGATCCCCGAGGGTCTGCCCGACCGTCGCCGCCTGGTGCTTCCCGACGATTGGCCCAGCGGCCTGTACCCGCTGCGCAAGGACTCCATGGACTACCGCTTCCGTCCCGCTCCCGCGAGCGACATGGAAAATTACGAGTTTTTGGCCGACACCAAGGGCAAGGAGACCACGCTCGTCCCCATGGGCCCGCTGCACATTACCTCCGATGAGCCCGGCCACTTCCGCCTGTTCGTCGAGGGCGAGACGATCGTCGACGCCGACTACCGTCTGTTCTACGTGCACCGCGGCATGGAGAAGGTCGCCGAGACGCGCCTGAACTATGACGCCGTGACGTTCCTCGCCGACCGCATCTGCGGCATCTGCGGCTGCGCCCACTCGGTGGCTTATGCCGAGGCCGTCGAGCGCGCCCAAGGCATTCATGTCCCGCCGCGCGCCCAGTATATCCGCGCCATCATGCTCGAGGTCGAGCGCCTGCACTCGCATCTGCTCAACATTGGCCTGGCGTCGCACTACACGGGCTTCGACTCCGGCTTCCAGCAGTTCTTCCGCGTCCGCGAGAAGTCCATGGACCTGGCCGAGAAGCTCTCCGGTCACCGCAAGACCTACGGTCTCAACGTGATCGGCGGCGTGCGTCGCGACATTTTGGCCGAGCAGAAGCTCTCCACGCTCACGACCATCCACCAGCTGCGTTCCGAGGTTCAGGAGCTCGTCGACGTGCTGCTCTCTACGCCCAACTTTATTGAGCGTACGAGCGGTATCGGCATCTTGGACCGCAAGATCGCACGTGACTTCTCGCCGGTCGGCCCGCTCATGCGTGGCTCGGGCTATGCCCGCGACGTGCGCTTTGACCATCCCTTCGACGGCTACGCCGATCCGGACGTCCAAAAGATGCACGCCGCCACGGCCGACACCTGCGATGCCTTCGGCCGTACCGCCGTTCGCATCCAGGAGGTCTACGATTCGATCGACATGATCGAGACCATGCTCGAGAACTGCCCGTCGGGCCCCATCCTCACCACGGATTGGGAGTACACCCCGCACAAGTACGCCATCGGCGCCACCGAGGCGCCGCGCGGCGAGGACGTGCACTGGGCCATGCTCGGCAACAACCAGAAGTGCTACCGCTGGCGCGCCAAGGCGGCCACGTACAGCAACTGGCCGGTCCTGCGCTACATGTTCCGCGGCAACACCGTGGGCGACGCGGCGCTGATCGTCGGCTCGCTCGACCCGTGCTACTCCTGCACCGACCGCGTGACGGTGACCGATGTCGCCGCCAAGCGCGACCACGTGCTCGACAAGGAGCAGTTCGAGAACGTCTGGCGCGACAAGTCGCCGCTTGCGGGCGAGGGCACCATGGCCGCTCCGCTCGATAAGGAGGCGCTCTAATATGCTGAAGCTTTGGAAGGTCAACGCCAAGGCCGGCGACGCGACGGTCAAGTACCCGTTTGCGCCGTTCCCCACCAACAAGGACATGCGCGGCAAGCCCGAGCACAATGCCGAGCTCTGCATCGCCTGCGGAGCCTGTGGCGTGGCTTGCCCGGCCGATGCCATTCGCATGGACACCGACCTTGCGGCCGACACCATCACCTGGTCGATCGACTACGGCCGCTGCATCTTTTGCGGCCGCTGCGAGGAAGCCTGCCCCATGGAGGCCATCAAGCTCACCGAGGAGTTTGAGCTGGCCGTCATGAGCAAGGACGACCTCACCAGCAAGAGCGTCTACACGCTCGAGCACTGCTCGCGCTGCGGCAAGCCGTTCGCCCCGCACAAGGAGATCGACTACGCTAAGCGCCTGCTGCAAAAGGCCGGCGGCATGGAGGCCGAGCAGGCCGCCCGTACCGTCGGTATGTGCCAGGAGTGCAAGCGCGAGCTCGACGCCCTGCGCGCCGCCTCGGCCGTAAAGACCGGCAACGCGCACGGCATGGCTGCCAACGAGACGCTTGCGTCCGGTGAGCCTCAGGGCCCCGGCATGGAGTATCTGGGCGGCCACGGTGTGAACCCGGAGTATATCGACCGCGAGCTTAACCCCGATGCGCCCGAGATTCCCGCCGGTCCGGCGCCGGTCGAGGGCATCATCATGGATTTTGAAACGAAGGAGGAGTAACCATGGCCGAACCCACGCTTTTGCCCGAGCGGCTTCAGTACCGCCCGACCAAGATCGAGCTCGACGAGAGCATCGAGAAGGCCAAGGCGACCCTTCTTAAGAAGATCAGGCGCTCGGTGTACGTCTACCGTGTCGACTGCGGCGGCTGCAACGGCTGCGAGATCGAGATCTTCGGTTCCATCACGCCCGTCTTTGACGTCGAGCGCTTTGGCATCAAGGTCGTGCCCTCGCCCCGTCACGCCGATGTGCTGCTGTACACCGGCGCCGTGACGCGTGCCATGCGCATGCCGGCCCTGCGCGCCTTTGAGGCCGCACCCGATCCCAAGATCGTGGTGTCCTATGGCTGTCTCTTATACACATCTCCGAGCCCACGAGACGCTACGCTATCT